>JABHGE010000006.1:0-2238 GCA_018672235.1 Fidelibacterota bacterium
AATAATTGATAAATTTTCTAAAGGATTGGACGATATTTTTGTTATAGAAGAAAAAAGATCATTTATTGAAATGCTAGTTAAGGAAGAATTGTATAATAGTCCGACTAAGCCTACTATTGTTGGAAAATATGACGAAGATAATAATCATCTTATTCCTGGGTATGGTGAGTTAACAGCAGACTCTTTAACTAAAATACTTTTTAAAAGATATTCAACAATGATGAATATTGATTCTCCAAATACTAAGATTAATATTTTAAGCGAAGTTGATAATAGAGTCTATGCACAATCATTATCAGGTCGTTCTATGTATTTTTGTTCAGGATGCCCTCATAATACTTCTACTGTAAAATTACCAGAAGGAGACTCTGCTTTTGGTGGTATTGGATGTCATTTAATGGCAATGTTTGTTGATGATGGGAAAGCTTTTGGAACAACTCAGATGGGCGGAGAAGGAGCTCAATGGGCAGGAATGGAACCATTTGTTGAAAAAGAACATATGTTTCAAAATGTAGGAGATGGAACATTCTTTCATTCGGGTTCGCTAGCCTTAAGACAGGCAGTAGCAGCCAATTCTCACCTTACTTATAAAATTTTATATAATCGTGCAGTAGCAATGACGGGAGCACAAGATCCTGATGGTGGATTAGATTTACCAGAACTCACAAAATATTTAAAGTCTGAAGGAGTTGAGAAAGTAATCATAACAACGGATGACACGTCCGCTTATGATTCCATTGAAAAATCTCGATGGGAAAAAGATATTAAGATTATGCATAGAGACGATATTATTGATGCACAAAAACAATTAAAAGCAACAAAAGGGGTTACAGTACTCATTCACGACCAATCATGTGCAGCTAATTTACGTAGACAGCGCAAAAGAGGTCTTGTTCACGAGCCAAAAGAAAGAATATTTATTAATGAAGCAGTTTGTGAGGGATGTGGAGACTGTGGTGTTAAATCAAATTGTTTAAGTGTTCAACCTATTAAAACAGAGTATGGTAGAAAGACGCAGATTGATCAACCTTCATGTAATAAAGATTATTCATGCGTAGAAGGAAATTGTCCTTCATTTATTAAAGTTATTCCATCAGAAAGTGGAGATAAAAGAGCATTACCTGAAATCAATATCAAAGCCAGCAAAATTCCTGAACCAAAAAAATCAAATGCAAAAATTGGTAATATATTTATGCTAGGAATTGGAGGAACAGGCGTTGTAACTGTGAATCAGATTATTTCTACCGCAGCATTTTTAGAAAATAAGAAAGTAGTAGCGTTGGATCAGACAGGGCTTAGTCAAAAAGGTGGATCTGTAGTATCGCACTTAAAGATTTTAGAACCAGAGAATGCAGACTGTTCTAGTAGGGTTGCTAATGGAGAGTCAGATGCATACTTAGTATTTGATTTATTAACTGGTGCCAATCCTAAGAATATGGAGAAGTTAAATTCGAAACGTTCTGTATCTGTTATTTCTACATCAGAGATTCCAACAGGAGATATGGTGAGATCAACAAAGTCAGAATATCCAGAAGCAGCACATATGATTGGGCTTATTAAAGAATTCTCAAAAAAACATGTATTATTAAACGCTACCGAACTATCTGAACATTTTTTCGGCAGTAATATGCAAGCTAATTTCATTGTTATCGGTGCCGCTTATCAGTCTGGATCTATTCCAATTGATGCAAGCTCTATTCAAGAGGCAATTAATATTAATGGCGTTGCTGTTAAACGTAATACTGAAGCTTTCAATATTGGAAGAACAATTGTTTCAGATCCATCATGGGTAGAATCAATTGATTTATATAGAACGGGAGATTTAAATCCGCAACCTGTTGTTACTAAAGAAGCAAAAAAAATAATTGATTCAATAAGGCCTGATAAAGGTTTACGTAATGTTCTGGAATATCGTGTTTCAGAGTTGATTGATTATCAAAATATAAAATATGCACAAGAGTATGCTTCTTTCATTAAAAAAGTATATAAAGCTGAAAAGAAAGAGCGTTCAGCATCCATTCTATCTCAAAATGTTGCAAGATATCTATTTAAATTAATGGCAATTAAGGATGAGTATGAAGTAGCAAGGCTTTCATTAAAAGCTGAGTTAGATATGGCATTGAGTCAAGAGTTTGGATCTTCAGCAAAAATACATTACATGTTACACCCTCCATTCTTAAAAATATTTGCGAATGTTCCATTATTGAATAGAATGCCAGGAGTAAAATCAAAAGTAGC
>JABHGE010000025.1:0-48202 GCA_018672235.1 Fidelibacterota bacterium
AATGAATGTTGGTGTTACATGTGGTAAGTGTAAATCAAAAGTTATTGGTAGAAAAGATGATCTAAGTGAAGATGATCTTAAATATAGTTGTGAATGTGGCAATTTAAGAGGGAAGAAAAACTTAAGGAAGAGATGTTCTGATTGCAATACTTTGAATCAGTTTGATTTCAATAGAAAATAAAGATTAATCCTCATCTTATTATTCCAATAATTATTCCTTATATTTAGTTATGGAATGGTTAACAATAGTATTTATTTTAGTTCTTTATTTCTTACCAACTATAAAAGCCTGGGACAGAGATAACAAAAATCGTATGGCAATATTTGTATTAAATTTGCTCCTTGGTTGGACATTCATAGGTTGGGTAGTTGCTTTAGTTTGGGCATACACCAAAGATTAATCCTCATCTCCAATAGATAAACCTTCTTTCATTATTACTCCTTATATTTTGTTATGGATTTAACTTCTATTATTATTAGTATCGTTCTGTTCGTAGTCATACCTGCATTTGTCTTTGTTATGGCTATTATGGTAGACACAGACGATAGATAAACCTTCTTTCTTTTAAACTTCTTATATTTAGTAGTGAAATCTATTATTCAAAAGTTCAAAGCATACCTTTTAGCATACCTTTTATTGTCTCCATTCTTACTTCTTGGTGGTTTAGGATTGTATTATTTTTCTAAACTCACAGCGAGTGTTGTATTTGGCAGTGTAATCAAAAATCAGTCCATGACACCACTTTGGATTCTCACAATTATACTTTTTCTATTTATTGCTATAAGTTCTGTTAAATCGAAAGATTAATCCTCGTCTTATTATTCCAATAATTATTCCTTATATTTAGTTATGGCTTTAGAAGAAAATGATCATGTGAAATATCGTATGTGGCAAGGTATGATTGGTTTTGTACTCAAATTATTTTTCATCGTCTTTCTCTTTTGGCTTATAGCAGGTTAATCCTCATCTTTTTGTCAATATCCTTGAATCTTAGATAAAAAATCAACATATTATTGTATAATCAGTGCTATAAAGAGGCTGGATAGTTTCCCTTATCGACGAGATTGTGAACACTTGGAAAGCGTGTAAAGTTAATAGCTTTCGCAGGTTCGAATCCTGTCCTCTCCGCAAGTATTTATATGAACACAACTTTACAAATCAAAGATATAGACAGAATTATTGAAATGGCTTGGGAAGATAGAACGCCATTTGAAGCTATTGAATATCAGTTTGGATTAAAGGAAAATGGTGTTCGTAAGATAATGAGAGATACTCTCAAGAGAAGTTCTTTTAAATTATGGAGAGAACGAGTCAAAGGAAGAAAGACAAAACATCTCATAACATCAAAATCAACAAGATTTAAATCAAAGAATCAGTAAATAAAAAAAAATGATAATTAATTTTAAAGAAATTGAAAAAAATCATTACTAAGTTTTGTCTATGAAAAATATAATCCCAATCCTATTCCTATCATTAGTTTTTGCACAGGACAGTGGTTACGATAAAATAATTGAAGATCATGATAAAGCTGTCCAAGAAATTTTTGATGAACAGATAGTAGATCAAAACAAGAATTTAGAACGTATTTTAGCCAAGGAAGACTATAGAACATTAACAACTCAAGCTTTAAGTAGCGGCTTAGGGTTTTTTGTATCTTATGCAACAGAGGGTCCCATTCCTTGGATAATTGGCTCTACTATAGTACCTCTTATTAAGATACGAAAAATCAATAAGAGTAATGACTCTATAGAGCTTAAAAATGAAAGAAAAAAAAGAGTTAAAAGAAATGCCCAATTGGGATCTATTCCTTTTTTTAAGTGGTATATCGTATTATTCCGAACACCTAAAGCAATAATTGATAATATTTCTTAGTGAATAATCTTAAAAATGAGAGATTAGGGTTTATTATTGACTCTAAACTGTCAAGCCTATGAAAAAAGTAATTATCGCCTCAAAAAATCCAGTTAAGATTAATGCTACAAAGCTAGCATTTGAGCAGATGTTTCCAGAGCAGATTTTTGAATTTGATGGATTGAATGTTCCTTCCAATGTTGGCGATCAACCTTCTACGGACAGTGAAACCTTAGATGGTGCTAAGAATCGTTCTAATAATATAAAAATAAAATGTCCAAATGCGGATTATTGGGTTGGTATAGAAGGCGGTATTGAAAAGAAAGACCATCAGACAGAAGTATTTGCTTGGATGTTTATTCAGTCCAGTATAATAGAAAGTAAATCACGTACTGCTACATTTAATTTACCAAAAAAAATTAGTGAATTAATTGATTCTGGAATGGAGCTAGGAGATGCGGATGATATTGTATTTAATCGCAAGAATTCAAAACAAAATAATGGGGCGGTAGGTATTTTAACTGGAAACTTAATTGATAGAGAGAAATACTATATTCATGCTATTATTATGGCATTAATCCCATTTAAAAATTTTGAACTTTATCTAAAATGATTATATTCCGAAATGCTTAAAGCCCTTTCAGAATTACGATCCAACACTAAAGAGTTTGGCCTAATGGTTGCTATGAAGATGATGTTTAAGCAATATGGTTGGAAGGTTGGAGTTGCATTATTTATGTATTATTTAATTAGAGATGTTATTCTATATATTATCATACCATATCTTGTAGTTCGAGGTTTAGTTGTTGGATAAGGTATGAAAGTACCTACAATGCTCAGAAAGTGGCTTGTATTCCACTTTTACTTCGATTATGCGGTTGCTATACCCATATTCATTGGCGCAGAGCAAATCTCTGTATTTTTTCCTGACTACCCATTAGATACTGTAGCGCTGAGAATTGTAGCAGCAGCATTGTTTGGTATAGGGTTTAGCTCGCTTCAGGCTTCAGAGTTAGATTATCCTAGCATGGTTAAAAAATTACGTTGGGCAGTCATTTGGTCTGGAACTGCATGGTTGGGTATTTTTATATCGCTTTTAAATGGAGGACACCCACTCAATTGGCCTTTCTTTATAGTGTTTGTGCTGTTTAATGTACTATGGTCTTATTATGCATATAAGCTAGGATCGTTTAATAATTTCTTTGGGAGTGTTAAGAAGTTATTATTCTTTGATTTTGACTAAATATTATCTTTCAAGAATACCTGACATAGACATTATATCGAACTTTACTTGAATTTGATCTTTAATAACCTTATCCATTGTAGTTTTTTTTGTAGTTTGCATATCATTCCAAAAAGATTGAGCATCATCTAATTTCATTTCAGAACGATATTGAACACCAAAATCTATTCGATTAAATTTCATAGTTCCAGATGCAGATTTAATATCAGATCTTAGGTCTACAAGAGCTGTAAATATAACAGGCTTTGTAACAGACTTAATAGTTAAGTCTCCGGAAATTTCCATATTATATTTTCCATTAGATTGTTTTTCTAAGATTTTTGAATTCCTAATCTTCAAAGAAGCTATAGGGAAGCGTTCAACATCAAAAAAGTCTTGGCTTCTTAGGTGCCCAATTAAGTATTCTTTTTTACTATCCGAAAGATCAATGTTTGTCATAGACGTCATATTAATTACAATATTTCCAGATATTTTATTGCCTTCACTTAAATAAATATTTCCAGACTTTAATTTTAAATTTCCGCTATGATTTTTGTTAACAATCTTTAACCCACCTTCCCATTCTAGGCTACTAGTTCTGCTATTTATAATGATAGTTGGGGCAGCATTAGCTTTGCGTTCAATCTGCTTTAGCGTTCCAGAACTCTTAAGAGTTTCTTTGTTATTTGCTGATTGTGCCATGATTGGGATTGTAAGACACAATATTAATAATATTTTTTTCATTAAAGTCCTTTGTTTGCTTTTAAAGTTTTATCTAATAAATTGGTGAGCAAAAAATTACTATATATATACAATTCATACAATTAAATTTAATATCAGGAGGCGTGGCAGAGCGGTTGAATGCACTGGTCTTGAAAACCAGCAAGGGTGAAAGCCCTTCAGAGGTTCGAATCCTCTCGCCTCCGCAATGAATAAGCCTATTGTCAGATTTGCTCCAAGCCCAACAGGGTACCTCCATATTGGCGGAGCAAGAACAGCTCTTTTTAATTGGTTATATGCCAAAAAAAATGGCGGAAAATTTCTTCTTAGGATTGAAGATACTGATTTAGAAAGATCAAAATCAGAGTATATCGATCAAATTACTGATGCTTTAAGTTGGTTGGGATTTGATTGGGATGATAATATTGTTCTGCAATCAAAGAATAAATTACGCCATCAAGAAGTTGTCAATCAAATGATTCAATCAGGCACAGCTTATAGGTGCTTTTTATCAAAGGAAGAGCTAGATACGTTGCGTGCAGATTCAGAAAAAAAGAAAAAATTATTTCGAGTTCCAAAAACATATAGAGACTATTCGCTCGAGCAACAACAAGCGTTGATAGATCAAGGTAAGTCATCTACGGTTCGTTTAAAAATACCGGATGGTATAACCGAATTTACAGACTTGGTATATGGAAATATTAAAGTGAATAATAAAGAATTAGACGACTTCATTATTGCAAGATCTGATGGATCTCCAACTTATAATTTTGTTGTAGCTATAGATGATTCTGATATGAACATTTCCCATGTCATAAGAGGGGATGATCATTTAGCGAATACACCAAAACAAATACTAGTTTATAATGCATTGAGATTGACACCACCTACATTTGCTCACATGCCTATGATTTTAGGTTCTGATAAGAAAAGATTGAGTAAAAGACATGCAGCTACTAATGTCCAAGAGTATAGAGAAAAAGGATTTACTGCTACAGCGATGATTAACTACCTTTCTTTATTAGGCTGGAATCCAGATTCAGATCAAGAAATATTCAACGTAGCTGACTTGATAAGTGCTTTTAATTTTAATCAAGTTCAGAAAAAACCAGCTACCTTTGATGAAAAGAAATTATTATGGGTTTCTGGTCAACAGATGGCCACTATGAATACTAAAATTGCTATAAGCGAACTTGAGTCTTTGAGCAATAAATGGGGGTTAAATCAAGATCTTAAGTATAAAAATGATGTGGTTGATTTAATCAAAGATAGATCAAAAACATTAAATGACTTAATTGAGATTTCAGATGTATTCTTTAACGAGGATATTATATATGATAAAGATATGAGCCTGAAGATATTAGACCAAAGTTCTGTACAAATACTAACAGACCTATATGAAGCTTTAAAAATAGAAGAGGGTTGGAAAAGAGATATACTTGAATCTATTTTTGACAATTTAATGACTCAACATGAATTAGGATTAGGAAAACTTATCAAACCAGTACGATTTGCATTAACAGGTCTTGGTTATGGGCCTGGAATATTTGATATGATGCTTTTGCTTGGAAAAGATAGATGTTTGCTTCGCTTGTCGGGAGCACTTAAATTATAGCGATGATTCGTTTATTTATTCTATTTTGTTTATCAGTTAATTTATATTCTCAAACTAATTTTCCAAATGCTACAGTACGTTCAATGGATAATAAAACTATCAGTCTTCATAACTTAACAGCTGAGGTATCGTTTGTTAGTTTTTGGGCAACATGGTGCCTTCCATGTGTTAAAGAGATTGATAAATTGAATGAATTTATTCACGAATATAGCAATATATCTGTCATATTGATTAATGAAGATAGGCCTGGAGATAAGGCTAAGGTAAAGGGATTTATTCGTTCAAAAAAATACCCAATTGATGACAATTATCACGTCGTATTTGATACTAATAGTAAGTTATCTAGGCAATTTAATGCTCAACCAATCCCCCTAACTTTGATTGTTAAAAATAATAAGGTTATTTATCGTAAGCGTGGTTTCTATCTTGGTGATGAGGTTGAATTGAAAAAACAATTGGATAAAGCGTTGAATGATTAAGAGAGTATTTATTAATATTCTTTTACTTGGATGTTCTTACAGTCAAGGAGTAGCTATTGATACTTCAAATCAAATATCTGCACGATATGGTGATAGCGATAATGATTATAATTATAGTGAAATATATCTCGATACAAGACTATCTATTGATCGATCAAATTATCGACTAGAATCAATTTTTACTTTTGAGATAAGCGATCCTCCCGAAATTGGCTTAAATGAGCAGGGTCTTCGCAATTTCCTGCTTGGAATCTATAATGATAACTTTTCATTCGAAGTCGGTGATGTATACCAAACATGGGGAAGAGGACTTCTTTTAAATCAGTTAGATTATCAGAGTTTAGATTTTGATACAGGTTCAAGGGGTTTGGGTATGCAATTTCGTAATGAATTTAGAGAGTTGAATATTATCGCTGGGAATACCAGTAGTCGTAAGAGCACGACAGTATTAGGTCAATACGATCCTAGAATACCTAATTATTTTGTAGATCAATTTATCTATGGAGCAGATATTAATTTTAGTCTTCGAGAATCTAATGTCGGCGCATCTTTGTTGGTGGTAGATGAAGATGAAAGATTTCTTTCGCATACTTTAACTAATCTGCGTATAGATAAATCGTATAAAAATGGTGAGTTTTTTATGTCCGCTATTAATAAGGTTTCTGAAAAAGATGTATATCCATTGGAGGTTTTTTATCCTAAAAAAGATGGTGGAGGTTTTTACATATCCAACACTAATTACTTAAAAGATTGGGCATTGACTTCGAGTTATCGAAAGTTTTCAATCGATATAAATAATCCAGGAAATCGAGATAATATAGTAGATAATTATGGACAAGCATTAGATATTCAACGCTCACCAAGCGGTTTTTATCAGCACACATTTAGATTGCTAAGTAGAAATTCAAAAGAAGTGAATCTTAATGATGAGGTTGGATTAGAGATCCAATTATTAGGTCCTATTAATCAAAATGCTAATATTTCAATCAATTATATGAAGTCAAGTAGTTCAAAGCAATGGTATAACGGGGAAGACATACTTATAGGTGAATGGTTTAGCGATAATAATTCTTTTCTACCTTCAAGTAGGCAAAGTTCATACCCATTTGAAGAAATATTTATTGAGTTTAGCGGATATAATCCAGGTAGAAATATTTTTTATAAAGTTGGCGCAGATTTTCAACAGCAAGTGTTTAATGTTTTATCTAATTCAGCAGAAGTCAAATCTTTTGAAATAACTGAATCCTTTACAGTTCCATTTTTAGTAAGCGTTGTTGTAAGTCCATTATGGAATATTGAGGTTCAGTTAGAGTTACAAAAACTTAAAACAGGATTTGATACTACTATTATATCGGATATTGATGGAATTGACAACAACTATTCCTTTCATTCACTTTTGGATGAAGACTATCAAAAAAATCTATTCTTAGCATTATCAGCAAATTATAATCAAAAATGGTCTTTTAATGTTGCTCATGAATCGACAAATAGCGATGAATCTTTTTTCGATAACGGTCAAAGCAATTCATTCGATAGTTCCAATGAATGGAATGCAATGTCTATGGCATATAAGTTTGATTCTGACCATACGCTTGAATTATTTTATGGTTCTATACGCGGTGGGCTTGATTGTACTAATGGCGTATGTCGATATATACAGGCATTTGATGATGGTATAAGAATTGACTACAGCCATAATTTAGACTAACTTTGTTAGACTTGTAAAAGAATCACTTTCTGGGGAAGGAAAAAATAGTGAAAAATTATAAAAAATTTTTAGTATTGAGTATAATTAGTTCTATGTTGATTATGTCATGTTCCAATGGAGGAAGTAGTGTTAATGCTTCTACTGACAGTACTTCAGAGACTGGTGGAAATGACGGCTCAGCAGTTAATGTCAAATCAAAGATTTTGATGGAGTTATTTACTTCAACTACATGTGGACCTTGTTTTCCTCAAAATACAACCTTAAATGATTATTTAAATCCTGAATCATCCGTATATGCTAACGATTTAGCTGATGATTGGATTATATTGCGATATCATGTATGGTGGCCTTCTGCAGGTGATCCTTACTATGATTGGAATACTGCACCAGTTATAGATCGTGAGAGTTATTATAGCGTGGGTTATGTTCCTCATATGTTTGTACAAGGTCAAGTAGATGCTGGTGGTACTGCAGCTGGTTGGAGAACTCAAGCAAGATTAGCAATGGACGATGTAACGCCTTTTAACGTACAAATAACTGGAACAAGAGATGGTTATAATCTTAACGGAAACGTTACAGTGACTTCAGCTGGAGATGTTAATAATCTTGGATTTAAGTTATTTGTTGCAGTGACTCATGACAATTCACAATATCAAGCACCGAATGGTCAAACAGTATTTGATCAAACATTTATTGATTTTTTAACATCTGATGCAACTTCTTATGGAGAGCCATTAAATCTTGGTGTAAATGAAACTTATACAAAAGTTTATAACTGGACATTAGATAGTAATTGGCCAAATGATTCAGGAGTTTCTTGGAGCACTGAAGATTTAACAATTGTTGCTTTCGTTCAATTTGATAATAGCGGACCTAATCAGAAAAAAATATTCCAGGTTGAAGCTCTTAGTTTTGATTAATAAGTTTCGGTCTTATTTACATATGCGCCCGTAGCTCAATTGGATAGAGCGTCTGGCTACGAACCAGGAGGTTGTAGGTTCAAATCCTTCCGGGCGTACAAATGTCTATTGAAAATCAATTAGGAGCTGTCTCCCACGAAGATTGGATGCGTCGTGCTTTAAGCATTGCATCAAAAGGAATGAGAGAAGATGAAGTGCCAATCGGTGCCATCGTTATCTATAAAGGAAAAATTATAGGTCAAGGTTATAATCAATGTGAATCTTTAAATGATTCTACCGCTCATGCAGAAATGCTAGCAATTACAGCAGCATCCAACACAATAGGAGATTGGCGATTAACTGATTGCACTCTTTATGTGACAAAAGAGCCTTGTTCTATGTGTGCAGGAGCCATTATAAATAGTCGTATTGATGCTCTATATTTTGGGTGTTATGATGAAGATTTTGGTGCATGCGGTTCCAAGCTAGATATTTGTGGAAATCCTACCTTTAAAACGCCTAGCGTTGTCAGGGGGAATGTTTTGGGTGGAGACTCACTTGTTTTGATCCAAGATTATTTTTTCAAGAAAAGAAAAAAGAAGAAAGATTTAGAATTTTAGTTAAAGCAAGTAAGGTAAAATAGCTTTTCTATTTTTCGGATAGTCTTCAAATGTTTTATTGTACCATTTATGACCAGCAATAGCTCTTGGAACGAGATTTGCTATAGTCCATATCGCAAATGATAAGCCAGCTAATGACCATGTCATTAAAGCAAACGCAGTCCATTCCATGATTTCACCTAGATAATTTGGATATGAGACATATTTATACATAAAACCATGAGGAATATGATAGCCTTCCTTATTAGATCTTAAGCGTAATAAGGTGTTGTCTGACTTAATATTGATAGTGGCGCCTATTAGAAATAGTATGATACCTAATATGAAATTCCATTCATAAACATATTCCAGTGGATACGATTGTATAAAGCCTAAATAGTATCCATTGATAAAGCCATTGACTGTATTGAACATAAGTGCTAAGAGAATAACTAAGAGTGGCATTTTAGATGGATTTTTCTGTCTAATAGGGTAGATAATGCTACGATTAAAATAATGACTTAACCACAATATAAGAAATATGTATGAGACGATGCTTTTTTCTATAGGTCCAGTTAAGAAAAGATAGCCAACTATAACAGGTGACATGATTTCCATAGCAAACCATCCTAATTGACTGGGAATCATAATGAAGAACCAAGACCCCCAATTTGACTTAGAAAACTTACCGTAAGGTGCAGGTATTTTTAACAAGACAAGAAAGGCTATAAATCCCAATAAGAACCAATAATTTATTCCCGCTTGATAAATTTGTAACATCGATAATAATTTATGGCTAATATTGATTCGTTCAAAGAGCGTTTATGGATAATAAAACAATTATAGTAACAGGGGCAACCGATGGAATAGGTTTAGAGGCAGCCACTAAGATAGCTTCTCTTGGAAATCGCGTAGGTTTAGTAGGTAGAAATCCAGAAAAAGGCGCAAAAGCAATTGAACGCATTACAAGTTTAACTGGAAATGATAAGCTTGATTTCTTTCAAGCCGATTTAAGTTCAGTTTCTGAGATCAATAAACTTTCGGAAGAAATTAAAAATAAATATTCCAAGCTAAATGTCTTGCTCAATAATGCTGGAGGGGCAAGCAAAAATAAAATTATTACTTCCGAGGGACTTGAAAAAACATTTGCAACGAATCAAATGAATTATTTTACACTTACTACGAACCTTATGGATATGTTATCAGCATCTGAAGGGTCTAGAGTCGTTAATGTTGCATCTAATGCTCATATTGGTGCAGATATTGATTTTCATAATATTAATGGAGAAAAAGGTTATTCTTTTTGGAAGGCATACTGTATATCAAAACTAATGAATATAATGTTTACATATAGGTTAGCAGAAATACAGAATAAAGTGATAGTGAATGCGCTGCATCCAGGATTTGTGGATACAAATATAGGAGGTAATGAAGGATCTGCTATTAAGAAAATTGTTAAATTTGGATCAAAGCTTTTTGCGAGAACAGTAGAGAATGGAGCAGATTCAAGTATTTATCTTAGCACTTCAGATGAAGTAAATAATATTTCTGGAAAATATTTTTTTAAATGCAGACAAATAAAATCATCAAAAGTATCTTACGATAAAAAACAGTGGGATCAAGTATGGAATTTATGTCAGTCTTATAAGGAAAAACTATCATAGTGAAGCAAAGAATTCTTATGCGTTCAGAGTATGATTTCTTTAATACTGCATCAACTAGATGGAGAGATATGGATGGATTAGGACATATTAATCATACAATATATTTAGGATTATTAGAAACAAAGCATAAGGACTTTATTGACCATCTTCATGGTAGCGATGAACATGAGTTTGGTTTACAAAGTACGGCGGCAGGGTTATTGGCTTCCATGAAAGTTATGTATATAAAACAAGTTCGTCATCCTGCAGAGCTTGATATAGGATATCGGATTACTAGAGTAGGTTCTAAGAGTTATGATGTTCATCAAGCTATTTTTGTAAAAGGAGATGACGATCCCGCATTTCAAAGTATTCACACATTTGTAATGTTTAACTTTGTAGAGCAAAAATCAATTCCAGTAGGAGATCTTATCAGAAATAACCTAAGAGAAATAAAATGATTACACTGCTATCTCCGTCAAAAAAATTAAATTTCAATGAACAAGATATTGTTCATAGTTATACTCAGTGCGATTTCATTCAAAGCGCTGAATTGCTAGCCAATGAAGCTAAAAATCTTACAGAAAATGACTTAAAAGATTTGATGAACATTAGCGATAAGCTTGCAAAGTTAAATCGAGATAGATTCGATAGATGGTCCTTGCCTTTTAGTGTATCAAATGCAAAGCAAGCCATACTAGCTTTTGATGGAGGGGTATATTCAGGGTTAAAGGCAGAAGATTTCAAGGAGAAAGATTTTGATTTTGCTCAAAACCATTTAAGGATTCTATCAGGATTATATGGAATTTTAAAGCCCTTAGATCTTATTCAGCCTTATAGGTTAGAAATGGGTATATCTTTTAAAAATAATAGAGGGAAAAACTTGTATGAATTCTGGAAGGAAGACCTAACTCAAAATTTAAATAATACACTGAAGGATCACAAAAATCCTACCATAATAAACTGTGCATCAGTTGAATATTTTTCAGCTATTGATTTAAGTAAGCTCAATGGAAAAATCTTATCTATAGTATTTAAGGAATATCGAAATGATAAATTAAAATTTATCTCTTTCAATGCAAAGAAAGCGAGAGGATTGATGACCCAATATATTATGAAGAATGAGATTGATACTAATAAGGATATTAAAGATTTCAGTTATGATAATTATAATTTTGATTTAAAACTTTCTGATGATTCAACTTTTGTATTCACCAGATAAATAATAAAAAAAAATAAAGGAAAAAAAATGAAAAAATACACGTCAATATTAATAGTATTTTTATTTTCAATTAGCATTATGCAAGTTGTTGGTTGCGCTAGTTCTGAGGGTGAAATGTCAAGGCAGACAGGAGACGCTTCAAAAGAAGCTGCTGCTGGTCTAGATGCAGCGCACCACGTTATGTTTGAGTTGGCTAGAGCTGAATTTGATAAAGGAATTGATAAGGATCCTAATTGCGTAACATGTTATTTAAATAAGGCGCATGTAGAACAAGACAGGGTATTAAAAAGAGAATTATTTGAGACCGCTTTAGAATTATCAAAACCTGGACATCCAGAAACTACACTTGCTCAAGCAGCAGTAGATTGGATAAACGGTGAAGGTAATCGATTTGCAGGATATGCTGACTTATATGCAAAGTATCCAAATGATAGATTTTTAGCTGCTGGTGCCTACAGAAGTCTTCAAGCCGAGGATAACATAGAAGAAGCAAGAGAAATGCTATTAGCAGCAGCTGACAGATTGAACAGAGGGCATTTGTATAACTTATTAGCTTATTCTTATATGTGGAATATTGATCCTGATTCAGAAGAATATGATATGGCATTACCATATATTGAAAAGTATATGGAATTAGATCCAAAACAGGCCAATGCATTGGATTCTCTTGCAGAATTTTATTTAAATAAAAGAGACTATGATCTAGCTATAAGGTACTATATGGAAGCAACAGAGATGGATCCAAATTTTTCATGGGGTCCAAGAAATACTGCTTTAGCTCAGTATCAAGCAAAACTATCTCATGATGAAGCTAAGGTTATGCGCGTGAGCACAGAAAGCCAAGATGCGAGCAATGGATTTGATAGGGCAAGATGGCAACTTTACAATCTTGAGTGGGAAAATGCATATAAATCATTTTCATATGCAATTGAACAAGATCCTAATTTTGCGCTTGCATACGCAATGCGAGCTAGAACAAGTGGTTTCTTAGGTAACCAAGGTGATATTGCAGATGACCTAGATATCGCGGTTAGCATGTCTTTAAATGCATCAGAAGATGAAGCTGCAATGATTAATGCCGTATCTAACGATATGACCAATGGAACTAGCACTTTTAACCCATTAAGCGAGAGATTAGCTGATAAATATTCAGACGATTCTTTCCTAGCATTTGAAACAGTTTTTGCTACAATCTCAGATAGGGGAGCAGATGTGGTTCTTGACAGAGCAAAAGCTTTATATGCAATGAACCCTAACTTTACTCCAGTATTAAATATGATGGGATATGCATACATGGAAAAAGGTGACTTAGATAACGCAGGTAAAATGTTACAAGAGCAAGTTAGAAGAGCTTCTGGATCAGCAAATCCATATGATTCAATGGGAGATTATTATTTAGCAATTAGTAATAATGCTGATGCATTAAAATATTTTGAACAATCAGCTGCAATGGGGCTTAAAGCAAGTGTTGCTAAAGCTGACAGTTTAAAAGCTCAATTAGATAAAGAAAAATAAATAAAAGGAAATTAATGTGGCAAATGTAATAAAAAAGAACTTTAGCAATCCTGACGAATTGCGAGAACCAGATAAAATGAAAGTTGAGTTTCTAGAATTTCCATCAGGAAAAGTTGCTAGACTAACTTCACAGCCTGGTTGGACATGGACAGAATGTGTAAGTCCAATTGCAGGTACTGAAACATGTCAAGCGCATCATTTAGGAGTTGTTACCAAAGGTGATTTAACAATTTTTGGTGACGATGGATCAGAAGAGACTTTTGGTCCTGGTGATGCATATGAAGTTTTACCAGGTCATACAGCTCAAGTTAATGGAGATGAAGAGGTAGAATGTTTTGAATTTTCATCAGAAACAGCTGAGACGTATGCAAAATAACTAATATTTAATTATTAATAATTGAATAAAAAAGCATAGAATTTAATTTTATGCTTTTTTACTTAAAAAAAAATCTTCCAAACCAAGAAGCTAAACGTAGCTTTATTTTCATAGATTGTGACATATCATAACAAGTAATTAATCTTGTATCTGCTAATGCAGCTTCTCTATGAATAAAAGAAGTTTTATACCAATCAATTTCAGTCATTTCAAGAAATTTTTTCATATTAGGATACCACACTACTCCAACTTCATCCCATTTATTTTTATCTGGACCAATCATTGTTAGTCTTATTCTTGACCACCATAATACCTTTCCACCAACTTTCATAACTGCTTTAGTGGCAATATCAGAATATTTCTTATAGGCATCTCTTCCAGATATAGTGTTTAATGTACTATCTTTATATTTAGCATTTTTATTGTATGAAAAGAGATTTATTTGGACGAGAGGTTTACCATCATCATGATTTTTCTTGGCATACTCAATTGTTTGTTCTGTTGGAATTATAAACATTATTTACAACCTTTCATTATTTATCAGTATAAAATTTAAAACTTTCCTTAAATTGTCGAAAGCAAAGGATTCAATTGAGTAAAAATTACCAAATTTTAGCATTAAAGTGGAGACCAAAACATTTTAAGGATGTTGTGGGTCAGGACCATATTACCGAAACCTTGCAAAAAGCATTCGAAAAAAATCGTATTGCTCAAGCTTTTTTATTTGCAGGCCCTAGAGGAGTTGGTAAAACAACAACAGCTCGATTATTAGCAATGTCTTTGAATGGTTCCGATACTCCTTCAACAGATTATGATATTGATTCAGATGCAGTAAAAGAGATTATAGAAGGTAGGTCAATGGATGTTATTGAAATTGATGGTGCATCAAATAGGGGTATTGATGAAATACGCGAATTGAGAGAAAATATTAAATTCATGCCTTTGTCAGGTAAATTTAAAGTAGTTATTATTGACGAAGTACACATGCTGACAGTTCAAGCATTTAATGCACTACTTAAGACATTAGAAGAACCACCTACGCATGTAAAATTTATTATGGCTACTACAGATATCCATAAAGTTCCACAGACAATTATTTCTCGCTGCCAACGTTTTGACTTCTTGCCTATGACAAACACCGTTATTAAAGATAGGTTAAAGCATATACTTGAAGTAGAGTCGGTAAAAATTGACGACGCTTCATTGGAATTAATTGCTAGCAAGTCTGATGGTAGTATGAGAGACGCCTTAGGTTTTTTAGATCAAGTATTAGTGTTTAGCGATAAAAAGATTACTACAGAGATGGTAATTGATTTGCTTGGCATTGTTCCTACAGAGATTTATTTCAATATTACAGATGCTCTCCATAATAAAGATGGAGATAGTCTTATATCAGCTATCCAAAAAATTAGAGATAAAGGTTATATTATTGAAGATCTTTTGAAGGGGTTAATAGGTCATTTTCGTAATCTTGCTTTACTTCATTATACCAACGGATTAGGGTTAGCTGGTGTTTCACCGGAAGTAGCTAAAGCGTATACCAGTATTGGTTATGAATGGACACTGAAAGATATAGTAAGACTATCAACCAATCTTTCAGAATTATATTCATCAATTAAGCAATTTTCAGATCAATATTTAATTTTTGAAATGACGTTAATCAAATTGTTACAATTTGATAAGAGCGTAGATATTGAAAAATTTTTGGACTCAAATATCGTTGAAAGTACTACGCCTGTAGAGACGATTAAAAAGAGTGCTCCAAAGGCAAAGTCAACACCTAAAGTGGAGACTAATCACAAAGAACTTAAAGTTAAGGTTGAGAAAAAAGAAATTAAAGAGGAAAAAAAAGCAAAAAGCAGTCACTCTAAAATTTCCATAGAAGATGTAAAAAATTCTTGGAGTGAAATTCTAAAAAAAGTATCTAAGGAAAGAGGCTCTATTGGAGTTTTGCTAGAAACATGTATTGTTGGAGATTTGAAAGACGATACTTTAGAGTTAATATCTTATGACAGTAATGAATTTAGTCAGAAGCTCCTGAAAGATCCTTTTATTTTATCTACAATAAACTCGGTTATAGGATCTTCATTAAAGGTGAATATTGTTGTTGATACCAATGTAGCAAAAATTGAAGAAGACGTAAAAGAAGAAATTAATCAAGATGATATTGTCAAATTATTTGACGGAAAGGATTTTGCCTAATGTTTGGAAATATGAAAGAAATGATGAAACAAGCACAGAATATGAAATCTGAAATGACCAAAGTTAAAAAAGAGCTGGAGAAGATTGAAGTTCAAGGATCCTCTTCTAATGAATCTTGTATTGTTACTATGACAGCTGATATGAAAACTACTAAAGTTGAGATTGAAGAAACATTGCTTAGTAGCGATGCTTATATTATTGAAAATGCAATCAAAGTTGCTGTTAATAATGCGTTAGAAAAAGCAAAAGATACTTCCGCAAAAAGACTTAAATCTGTAACAGGCGGATTAATGGATAATATTCCAGGAATGTAATGAGTAAAGTAGTAGTATATATTGACCAATTAGTAGAGGCTTTAACAAAATTTCCCGGAGTAGGTAGAAAGGGAGCTGAGCGTATTGCATATTTTATTGTTCGTTCTAATAAGTCCGTTGCAAAAGATTTGATAGTTGGACTAGATAATATAAGTGAAAAACTATCTAATTGTGATAATTGTGGAATGATTTTCTTGAAAGAAGACGAAGACTGTAGCTGTAATTCAAATCGAAACGCTTCATGCTTGTGCGTTGTTGAAAACGTTGAAGATGCTGTAAAAATTGAAAATACTAATAGTTATGATGGTTTGTATCATGTTCTTGGAGGCGCTATATCGCCATTGGATGGTATAGGACCGTCCGAGTTATCTTTTGATAAGCTTTTAAACCGCATTGATGATAAACTAGAAGAAATTATTATTGCTACCAATCCAAGTACGTCAGGCAACGCAACTGCGATGTATTTAGAAAAAATATTAAAAGATAAAAAAGTAATTATTTCTAGATTAGCAGTAGGTTTACCTGTTGGTAGTAATCTAGAGTATATAGACGATAAAACAGTAACCACTGCTATTGAAGGAAGGGTAAAGCTCAATTGAAAAACTTTATCAATTTTTTAACTTATTCTCGCATTATTCTCACTCCACTTATTATATATCTTATTTATAGCGATAATCATATAGCAGCAGCATTAGTTTTTGTTTATTGTAGTTTCAGTGACGTTGCTGATGGAAGATTAGCTCGCAAACATAATCTCGTATCAGAAAAAGGTAATTATATTGATCCTTTAGCAGATAAAATTCTGATGATAGGCACACTAACAATACTAGCTTACCAGGGAATAATACTTCTCTGGGCTTACTGTATTCTTGTTGGTCGCGATGTTTTAATTACAATGTATAGAAACTATCTTATCGGAAAGAATAAGCCTTTAGTGACATCTCAATACGGAAAGTGGAAAACTGTATTTCAACATGTTATGATTATTATTATTTTATTGAACAGTCCTACACAAGATATTATTAATCTAATTGTTTCATTTAATGCAATTTATGCAGCATCAACAGGATTTGAATATGTGTTCAAAAATGGATTTTAAAAAAATATGAATTATCAACTTGCAACTCTCTTTGGTTTAGGTAGACTTCCAGGAGGAGGAACATGGGCTTCTTTATTTGTTTTGATAGTAACTATCTTATCTAAAGATCCATCTAATACACTCCTATTCTTGATTTCTATCACACTTCTTTTTGCACCCGCTATATATAAAAAATCATTACCTTTATTTAGCTCTAAAGATCCCAAGGAATTTGTATTGGATGAAGTCATTGGAATGGCTCTCGCTCTTATTGTAGTGTACACGTTTTCTAGTATTTTTGGAGGCTTTATTTTCAATCTTCCTGATTATATAAATAATCAAGAACTCTTATTTTTTACAACATTTATAGTATTTCGAATTTTTGATATAAGCAAAATAGGTCCTGTTGGTTGGATTGATGACCCAAATACTGCACCAGTATGGTGGAGTAATATTGATAGTAGTGCTAAGGATTCTGCGTATATAAATGTTATAGGCGACGATATCATGGCAGCGCTATTAGCTGGTATTATTGTTATTTCTATTTTAAGTACTTCCTTGTGGGTCATATAATGAAGATTGGAATCATAACTATTGGAAATGAATTATTGAGCGGATTTACCATTGATCGTAATTCTGCTTGGATTGGACAAAAGTTATTAGAGTCTGGTATGAAAGTACACATAAGACAAACTATCCAAGACGATTTAGCTGATATCTACGACACTCTTGAATCGATGTGGGAACACTGGGAATGTGACTGCATAATTGTTACCGGAGGTCTCGGTCCAACTGTTGATGATATTACAGTATCTACTTTTCTCGAATATTTTGATGACAAACATGAATTTGATAAAGAATATTGGAGTATGCTCAAAGAACGTTTTGAAAGGTTAAACTTCAAAATGCCAAACTTAAATAAGAATCAAGCTTACAGATCAAAAAAAGGCAAAATGATTGAAAATTTAGTTGGAACAGCCAGAGGGTTGCACTACAAAAAAGGTCATGCTTCTTTTGTTAAAAATGTAAAAACTGTCGTTAAGGGAGGCTCTAAAAACACCCATTTTTTTGCATTACCAGGTGTTCCTCAAGAGATGAAGTCAATGTTTATAAATTATGTTCTGCCTTTATTGGAAGGTGAACTAGATAGTAAGATGCTTTGTAGGTCAATTAGAACCACAGGTGTACCAGAGTCTATCCTACAAGAAAAAATATCCGACTTGATAGATTTGAATAAAGGAAAGTGTGATATTGCATTTTTGCCACATCGTATGCTTGGAGTTGATATTCGATTAACAACTCAAGACAAAGAGCTTCTTGATAATTTACTCAACTCTATTCTTGGAAGGATTGATAAGTATGTCTATGGTTTTGATTCTGACAAATTAGAGAAGGTTGTTGCAGATCTTTTGATTGAAAAAAATACAACAATTGCTACAGCTGAATCTTGTACAGCAGGCATGTTAAGTGCTAGGCTTACCGATGTTCCTGGAAGCTCTAAATACTTCAATGGTGGTATTGTTTGTTATAGCAATCAACTAAAAAATGAATTAGTAGATGTTAAGCAAAAAACCTTAGATAAATATGGGGCTGTCAGCGAAGAAACTGCACATGAATTGGCCGTTAATATTGCTAAGAAATTAAATAGTGAAATAGGCGTAGGTATAACAGGAATAGCAGGTCCAGATGGTGGAACTGAAGAAAAACCAGTAGGATTGGTATTTGTTGGAATATCTTATAAAAATAATGTATATATTAAGAAGTATAATTTAACACCAAACCGTAATATCAATCGCGAATTAACAGTTATTTTATGCTTAAATGAGATAAGAAAAATTTTAGAAAATTCTAAATAAAAATAAATTTAAAAAGGGAAGAGTCATGGCAACAAAGAAAGAAACAGAAAATAAAAATAAAGCATTAGAAACGGTACAGCAGGATATTAACAAAGCATACGGTGAAGGCTCAATTATGAGATTAGGCGGAACAGCTACATTAGATGTTGAGGCTATTTCTACAGGATGTTTATCACTAGATATGGCTTTAGGTGTTGGTGGAGTTCCAAAAGGACGAATTGTAGAAGTTTTTGGACCAGAGTCTTCAGGAAAAACAACTCTAGCTTTACATATTATCGCTGAGTGTCAAAAAAATGGAGGTTCAGCTGCATTTATCGATGCAGAAAATGCTCTAGATCCTATATATGCAGAAAATCTAGGTTGTAAACCAGATGACTTATTGGTTTCTCAGCCAGACTCCGGAGAGCAAGCGTTAGATATTTTACAAAAATTACTTGAAACAGCTGCATTAGATGTGATTGTTATTGATTCAGTTGCTGCATTAGTCCCTAGAAAAGAATTAGAAGGTCAAATTGGAGATGTTACAGTTGGATTGCAGGCTCGCTTAATGTCTGCTGCTCTACGTAAACTATCTGGACCTATTAACAAATCAAGAACATGTGTTGTGTTTATTAATCAGATTAGAGAAAAAATTGGAGTAATGTTTGGTAGTCCTGAAACTACTCCAGGTGGAAGAGCTTTAAAATTTTATTCATCAGTTAGATTAGATATTCGTAGAATTGCCGCTATTAAAGAAGGTACAGATATGACTGGAAATAGAACAAGAGTGAAAGTTGTAAAAAATAAAGTAGCTCCACCATTCAAAATGACTGAATTTGACATTATGTATGGTAAAGGTATATCATATGCAGGTGACTTGCTTGATCTTGCACTGCAAGGTGGTGTAGTAGAGAAAATGGGCTCTTGGTTCTCTTATAAAGGTAATAAAATAGCTCAAGGAAGAGAAAAAGTAAAAATACTTCTAGAATCAGATGATAAACTATTGAAAAGCGTACTTTCTGATGTGAAAGACTATCTAGAGCTAGCTTAAGCTCTAATTAGATACTAGTGGTTAAAAGTTTAAATATAGGGGATCAAATCGAAGTTGAGATTGGTCCTATTGCTCATGGAGGTCACTTCATATCCCGCCATAATGGTCAAGTTATCTTTGTTCGACATGGCATTACAGGTGAAAAAGCTATTGTAAAGATTACATCTGTATCATCAAAATTAGCTCACGGAGATGCCATAGAAATATTAGAAAAATCAGCCAAAAGAATAGAGCCTGCTTGCAAGTATGCTATTCCAGATGGATGTGGAGGTTGCGACTTCCAACATATTGCTTTATCCGCTCAACAACAAATGAAGTTACATGTCGTAAAAGATCAGTTTTTACGTATCGGAAAAATAGAAGTTGATCCTGAAATGATTACAGTCGAGCCTAATGATGGCTTACATTGGCGAACTCGTTTTGATTTTGCAGTTTCTGACAATGGTCATGTCGGTTTATATGCCTCAAAAACAAAAAAAATTATTGAAATTGATGAATGTCTCATCGGTCTTAAGGAAATTAATACTCCTGAAATATTTAATAAAAAATGGAATGGAGACGATCGCGTTAGAGTTGCCGTGTCTAGCTCAGGTCAGAAAAATGTATCTAGAGGAAAATTTACTATTTCAGGTCCATCAAAACTTCGAGAAGTAATTGGCGAGAATACTTATAATATTTCTTCGCATTCATTCTGGCAAAGTCATATACATGCACCAAAAACATTAACAGACTTATCATTAGATTTTATGGATTTAAAGCCCGGAGACATTGTTTGTGATTTGTATGGCGGAGTTGGATTGTTTACTATGCCAATTACAGAAAAAATTGGAAATCATGGACATGTTCATTTGATTGAACTAAGTAATCAAGCTACTAGGGATGCATCAAAAATATTTAAAGGATATAATAATGTTTCGATTCACAAAGGTTCTGTGGATAAAAAATTACGCTATATTCAGGACATAGATGTTATTTTACTAGATCCGCCTAGGACTGGAGCTGGTAAGGTAGCTATAGACCAAATTTCCTCTAAAAAGCCTAGAACTATCGTTTATATTTCATGTGATCCAGCATCGCTTGCTAGAGATAGTAGGTTTTTAGAAGATTCTGGATATTCTTTAGATAAGATTACTGCTGTTGATTTATTTCCAATGACACATCATATCGAATGTGTTGTGAAGTTTGTACTTAAAAACTAACTAGTACTTTTCAAAATAATCGCTAGATAAATCTTTTAGCTTATTACTTAATAGTATGATAGCAAGTAAGTTTGGAAAAGTCATAAATGCTAGAGCTGCATCTCCAAATATCCACACTTGTTCTAGAGTTAACATTGATCCTACAAAAACCATAAATACATAACAGTATCTGTAGATAGAAATTGCGCCAGTTCCAAATAAATATTCTGTAGCTCTTTCTCCATAAAAAGACCAACTAATAGCAGTAGATAAAGCAAATAATACAACAGCCACTGTTACTACTTGCGCTCCGATAGAAGGCATTCCAATTCCAAATGCATGGCTTGTTAAAAGAACTCCTGCCTTTAAGTCTGTTATAGAAGGATCAATTCTTTGGCTGTAAAATTCAGTTAAATGCCATGAATTAGTTACCATTATAACAAGTCCTGTCAATGTACAAATAATGATAGTATCAATATATGGCTCTAATAGAGCAACAACACCTTCTCTTACAGCATATGGTGTCTTGGCTGTTGAGTGTGCAATGGCAGCAGATCCTTGTCCAGATTCACTTGAGAACAAGCCTCTTTTTACACCCATCATCATTGTATTTAAAAATGAAATAAATGCCCCCGCAGCTATTCCAATAGCTGGATCTTTAATAGAAGGAGGGTTGAATGCCATTGTAAAAATAGTATTAAAAGACTCTCCAACTCTTTCATAGTTGGTAAGAATAATAAATAATGCACACATAACATAAATTGCTGCCATAATCGGGACCAGATAGCTTGTTACATTACCAATACGCTTAATACCACCAAGAATGACAGCTCCAACAATAGCAGCGGACGATAAGCCTATTATAACATGCATTAAAGAAATATTTGATTCACTACCAAGTAAGGTAATTGAGTTTGTAGTCATGATTGCATTATCAGATCCAGTAATAGTTAATATTTGAGCATATAACTGTTGTGTTAAAGTATTGGATTGAATTGCATTTCCGGTAAAAAATGAGCAGATAATAGCAAAACAAGCAAAGGTAGCAGCTAGCCATCTCCACTTAGGTCCTAAGCCATTTTCAATAGTATACATAGGTCCACCAGCAGTATTTCCAAGAGAATCAGTTTCTCTGTATTCTAATGCAAGTGTACATTCAGCATATTTTAGTGCTGTTCCAAAAAAAGCAGTAATCCACATCCAAAATAATGCTCCTGGACCACCATAATAAATAGCAATAGCAACTCCTGCAATATTTCCGATACCGACTGTTGCTGCCAATGCAGTTGAGAGTGCTTTGAAGTGATTTAAATCACCTTCATCATCAACGTGATCATAATCTCCTCGCGTTACTCGAATTCCATGCAGGATTCTTCTTAATTGAGGAAAACCTAATTTAAATGTCATGTAAATACCCGTTCCAAGTAATGCAACGACCATAAATGGGATGCTGCTTATAGGGTAATCTGCTTTAAAACTGTCTGAGAATAAATTTCCAGGAAAAGACCAAGCTGAATCATAAAAATGAACTCCTTGAGTTACAAGTACTATACCTATAATACTAAATATGATTGCTGAAAGTCTAATTTTTGACATGCATGCATATTAAAAATTTTTTTTAAAAGTAAACATGAATTTTATTATTAATTTACTTTTCATGTTAATTGCAGGAGTAGATGAAGTAGGTAGAGGTGCGCTAGCTGGTCCAGTAGTAGCAGCAGCAGTCATATTAGACAATGATATAGACGGTTTAAACGACTCTAAGAAATTAACAGAAAAAAAGCGTAATACTCTTTTTCAAATTATTAATGATACGGCATTATCTGTTGCTGTAGGTATTAAATGGAACGACTATATAGATAATGTTAATATAAAAGTTGCATCAGAGCATGCAATGATTGATGCGATTAATAGCTTGATTCTTCAACCAGATAAGGTTATGGTAGATGGATTCCCTTTAGATATAGCAATTCAAAATGAAGGTATCATAAAAGGAGATCAAAAAATTAGATCAATTATGGCAGCTTCTATTGTAGCAAAAGTTACTAGAGATGAAATTATGCGTTCATTTCACTATATTTATCCTATGTATGGTTTTAATAAAAACAAAGGATATGGCACTAAACAACATTATGATGCTCTCAAAGAGCATTCTTATGTATCAATTCATAGGGAAACATTTAAGCCTATATCTAGTATGATAAATAGATGAATAAATTTATATCAGAGATAAAATCGCTATTAGCACTTATTCTAATTGTACTATTTCTTAAGGAAACGGTCGTTGAGCTTTACATAGTTCCAACTACTAGCATGGAAAGAAATATATTAAAAGGAGATATGTTAGTAGGAAGTCGTTTTGCTTATGGTATGAAGTTGCCACAAAAGATTTGGGTACCATTTACAGCCATTAGTATTCCAACTTTTTTACCCGATTATAGATTTCCCGCATTTAAGAATATCGAAAGAGGAGACGTCGTTGTTTTTGAATACCCAAGAGATATTGTTTATAAGTATGTAAAGCGATGCATAGGTATTGCCGGCGATACAATTAGGATAGAAGATAGAAAAGTTTATGTTAATGATGTTATAATGGAACTTCCTAAGGGAGGTCAATTTCTTTCAAATTCTTATTCAGAGAAAAACACCATAGAAAAAGATATTTTTTTAGGATCTAAGGGCGATAATTCTGGCTTTAGTGGAAACAAAGATCAATATCCTGAGATTGCTGTTCCTAAAAAGGGAGACACTTTCTTATTAGATCAATCTATGGATTGGCAATTGGTTATACCTATTCTATTATATGAGGGCAATAAGGTAGAGTTGATTTATAAAGAAACGAGATTTACTTTCACAAATAAAAGTCCTAGAGATATTTTTAGAAGAACAGGTGATAGGACTATTTTTAAAGATTATGTTCCTACGGAAGGAGCAACATTGATTAATCCATGGTCTCCTATGTTTAAGAAAGAGTATATCCAACATCTTTATATAAATGGAAAATCAATTAACGATATAGATTCATATAAAGTTCAACAAGACTATTTTTGGATGATGGGAGATAATAGAGATAATAGTGAGGATTCTAGATATTGGGGATTTGTACCGGAAAGTCACATACTAGGTCAGCCAATTATCACATGGTTCTCAATTAATCTTGATAATTATATCCCAAGAATTTCACGTATTGGAAAAATTCCTAATTAGAAAAAAAAAGTTTTCATATTGGGTTTTCATTGATTAGTTTCGGTGGACTTAAAAAAAACAACTGAGGTATTATAAATGTTAACTAGTACAGAAAAGATTCTTAGCGTTGTAGCTTTAGCCCTTACCGTAGCGGTAGGTTTTTCATTATTACAATATAATTCTACAATGGATGAAATGACTCAATTAAGACAAGAGCAAGTTGAGCATGTAGACATGGTAAATCAAGAATTTAAACAGAGAGTAAAAGCTGTTGAGCTTGAAAATATTGGCCAAGGAAAAGAAATTAAAAGAGGTCAAGATAGAATTACTGCTAACACAAAACTAATTTATACCAAAGCTGATTCTCTTGGTAGCTTAATTGATGATTTAGCTTATGAAATCAAAAGAGTTGATCGTGACTTAACTAAGAAAATCAATAATGTTCAACGTGACCTAGAAGGATTAGAAGATAATTTTGATTCTGAAAAACGTAGAACAAGAAGAGATCTTTCAGATATTAAGAAACAACTTAAAAAATTAGATGCAGCAGTATTTCCACCAGAAGAAGAAGGTGAAGGCGATAAAAAGAAATAGCATATAATTTGATTATTATTAAAAAAAGGGCTTTTTATAAGCCCTTTTTTTGTACCGAGAGTCGGGCTCGAACCGACACGAGGAAACCCTCACCGGATTTTGAATCCGGCGCGTCTACCAATTCCGCCATCCCGGCAAAAATGTTGACAAATTTCACGTAAATTATGTAGCTTGTCAATAGTAGAGTATTTAACCAAGGAGAAAAAAGTGTCATTTAAAACCGTACCGGGAATGTTTCAATCTTTAGTGAATGAAAGACCAAATCTTAAAACCTTCTTTACAAAAGGTGAAAATGGATGGGAAGGCATTGAGCTAACAGATCTACAAAAGCTAGTGGAAGACTTTGCAAATGGGTTAAAAAATTTAGGTATCAATGATCATGATAAAGTGGCAATTATTGGCGCTAATTCTCGTCAATGGGCTATTTCAGATTATGCAATTGCACATATTAGAGCGATTTCTGTTCCAGTCTATCCAACACTTATTCCTGCTCAGTCTCGATATGTTGTAGATCATTCAGAGAGTACGGTTGCTATTGTGCAAGACGGTATTCAACTCGATAAGGTTTATCCTCTAGTAAATGATGCAAATTCAAATTTAAAAACTATTATAGTTATGGACGATAGTTATGATAGTGATAAAGAGAACGTGATTAAGTTTTCTGAAGTTTTTAACATGAAAGATGAAGTTCACGATATTCACGAACTCTCCAAAACAGTTGAAGAGGATGATCTATTAACACTTATTTATACTAGTGGTACTACCGGAAATCCTAAAGGTGTTATGTTAAGTCATTCAAATATTTGCAATAATCTTCTTTCTATAGATGGCATTATTAAAGCAGCAATGGAACTAAATCCTGAATTAAAGCCAGAAGATGGTATAGAAAGATTTGTTTCTTTCTTACCAATAAGTCACAGTTTTGAAAGAGTAGGTGGTCATTATTCAATTTTTAGCCAAGGAACTTCTATATACTATGCTGAAATGAATTTTACTCCTGAAATATTATTTGAAAATATAAGAGAAGTCCAACCGACTTTTTTAACAGCCGTTCCAAGAATTTTTGAAAAAATACATGCAAAAATAATGGATACTGTTTCAGAGATGACTGGAGTTAAAAAATCATTAGCTGAGTGGTCTATTGCTGTTGGAATGCAGACAGTCCCATATCGTCAGGCAAGTAAAAAACTTCCATTTATGTTGGGCTTAAAATACAATATCGCTGATAAATTGGTATTAAACAAATTTAGAGCAGCATTAGGTGGAAAGGTCAGAGCTTGTTCATCTGGAGGTTCTGCACTATCCAAAGAAGTTGGATCTTTTTTCTGTGGAATTGGAATTTCAATTATTGAGGGTTATGGTTTAACCGAAACCAGTCCAGTGATGACAATCGGACATCCTGACTTCTTCAAGTTTGGTACAGTGGGTAAAGCTATTCCTGGTGTTGAAGTAAAAATTGCTGAGGATGGAGAGATCTTATGCAAAGGTCATTGTGTAATGCAAGGATATTACAAGAATGAAGAAGCTACTAATGAAGCAATTGTTGACGGATGGTTCCATTCTGGAGATATCGGTAAATTTGACGAAGACGGTCTTTTACGTATTACTGATAGAAAGAAAAGCTTAATTGTTACATCTGGTGGTAAAAATGTTGCACCTCAACCTATGGAAGTGTCACTCACATCCAGTAAATACATTGAACAATGTAATGTTGTAGGCGATGATAGAAACTTTATTACAGCTCTTATTGTTCCAAACAAAGAAAACTTAATGTCTTGGGCAGAGAGTAAAGGTTTAGCATCTTTAGATTACAAAAGTTTATGTGCTCATCCTGATGCTTATGATATGATTGATGTAATCGTTAAAGATGTAATGACAAATTTCTCTAGATATGAATCTATCCGTAAGTTTGTTCTTATACATGAAGAATGGACAGTCGATGCAGGAGAATTAACACCAAAGATGTCTATAAAGCGTAAAGTGGTTACAACAAAGCATAAAGAAGAGATTGATGATATGTATGATGCTAAAAAGGCACTAATAAAGTCATCTGACGGCATCGATCATTTAGGCGGATAGTCGTCTTTTGCTGAATCGGTTTTTTATATCTTTTATTGTTCTATCGATTTTTCTCATCGGTTGGGTATTACCTAAAAATGATAACCCTTATATTGTTGTATTAGGTATTGCTCAAGATGGTGGCGCTCCTCATGCTGCATGTACAAAAGAATGTTGTGCTAATAAATGGAACAACACTCGATTACATAATAAAGTATCCAGTTTAGGTATTGTTGATCCACTAACTAATGAAGTATGGATGATTGATGCTACGCCAGACTTTTCTTTACAGTTAAATATATTAACGATGGATCAAGAAAGGGTGTTTAAGGGCATTTTTCTAACCCATGCTCATATAGGTCACTATACGGGATTAATGCATCTAGGACATGAAGTTATGGGCGCAAAACAGATTCCAGTGTATGCTATGCCAAAAATGAAAAGATTTTTGATTGAAAACGGTCCTTGGAGTCAGCTTGTCAATTTAAATAATATTGATATTAAGGGTCTTAAAAATAATACTAGTATTGAGTTAAATGATAATTTGAGTATTACGCCATTTATCGTTCCTCATCGTGATGAATTTTCTGAAACAGTTGGATATAAAATTAATGGTCCAAATAAATCATTAATATTTATTCCAGATATAGACAAGTGGGAAAAATGGAGTCAAAATATTAAAGCGGTAGTAGAGGAGAATGATTTTAGTCTTCTAGATGGAACATTTTATGATATTAATGAACTACCAGGAAGAGATATGTCAAAAATTCCTCATCCATTTATTGTTGAATCTATTGAAGTATTAGATGGTGTTAGCAATAAATCTGGAGTGCATTTCATTCACTTAAATCATACAAATCCAGCATTAAATAGATATTCAAATGCTATAAAAAAAATAAAGAATAGCGGCTTCAATGTCGCTAAAAGAAATCAAAAATTTCATCTGTAAAACAAGGTATTTTTTCGTGCAACTTTTACCTAAAATAAATGTCTAAATAATGGTTCTGTATTATTAATATATTCACTATTATTAGGGGTATTGTTATGAAAAAAAATTTTATTCTATATATATTATTAACAAATTTATTTGGCCAATCATTTACAGATTTGACTGAAAGACCTACCTATAATCCACAAAAAATTACATCATCAATTATTTTAGATGGAACATTGGATGAGCAAGTATGGCTATCGGCTCAAGTAGCTACCAATTTTATTGGAACTGGATTATTTCAGGGAGAATCTGCACCATTAAATACCGAAGCTAAGCTTCTATATGATGACACCCATCTTTATGTTGGATTTGTTGCATATATCGATAGAGAAGATTTACGCTTCAGCATAACTCAAAGAGATAATTTGGATGATAGAGATGATAGGGTGTGGATTAATATTGATGCATTTGATGATGAATCTCTAACATATGTAATTGGAGTGAGTGCTGGTGGAGCGCAGATAGATGGACGTGCTACTTATAATGTTGATCAATCTTTAGATTTAATATATGAAACTGAAGTAAAAATTTATGAAGATCGTTATGAAGTAGAAATGGCTATCCCATTTACTAGTCTTCGATATTCTTTAACCTCAACACAAACCTGGCGAATAAACTTTGGTAGAGGGTTTACCGGCAATGATGAATTTACTCGATATGTGTATTGGGCATCAAAAGTAGATGGAATTGAGTGCCAAACTTGTCAGTTAGGATTCTTGAATGATATTCAACCACCAAAACAAGAGAGAGGTGATATAGAATACATTCCTTCTCTTGTTGGTGGATATTCTGAGGATTTTACAACTAATACATCAAATTCTAATGATGACGTATCAATGTTTATAAAATACCCCATATCGTCAGTAGATTTATTAGAAATAGCGTTTAATCCAGATTTCAGTCAAATAGAATCAGACGACGTTCAAAACGATCTTAATACTGTAAATGCATTATTTTTCCGTGAAAAAAGACCTTTTTTTAGTGAAGGAGCAGAGTTATTTCAATTTTCACCTCAAAGAGGGTTTATTAACTTATTTTACTCAAGAACTATAAACGATCCATCAATCGTTGGAAAATATACTGGGAAGGTTGGAAAAACTTCTTATGGCGTAATCAGCGCAAGAGATGAATCTTCACCTTTATTACTGCCTTTTGAAGAAACAAGTACGGTGGTTAGCATGGGAAAAAGCTCCTCAAATATTGTTCGTGTTAAGCGTATGCTTAAAAATGGCGGTTCTATTGGTGGTATTGTTACAAATCGAGTATTTGATAATGCTGGAGACATGACAACTGGCGGTATTGATTTTCATTATCATCCAGGAAATAATTTACATTTAACATTGCATGGAACAGCATCCGTACACAATGAGTCAAGTAATCTTGAATATAACCCAGATAGTGAAGAATTAGGAATGTTGGATGATCGTACTTCAGCATTTGATGGAGAAAGAATTTCTGGTAATGCTTTAGGGTTTAGTTTAAATAAAATGAACAGAACAGACAGTATGGGTTTTACGGTTCGTTTACGTTCACCGGGATTTAGAACCAGTAATGGATTTGAAAAAAATAATTCTACCAAATGGGCTAAACTCTCTCGAGGTAAAAGTATTTATTATGACAACCATCCCATATTGGTAAAAATCAATTTTTCAATAGGTACAATCTATAAAACTAATTATGATAATTTGGTAAAATATAAGGAGATAGAAGGTGGTACTAATATCGATTTTGCTGATGGTTCTAATATGATGATAGAGTTTGAGTTAAGTGAAGAAAATTTTAAAGGCGTTCAATTTGAGAGCGCTGGCTTTCATACTAATTATACTAGAAATCTAAATCAGAATACTAAGTTTCATGGTGGAATTCATTTTGGCGATGAAATCATTAGATATTTTGATATTCCAGAACAAGGAGATGGTCGCGGAATTTATGGCTATGTTGAATATAAAATTTCAGATTCCAGCAATTTTTCTTTAGGGTTACAGTATCAAGATGTTGAAGATTATTATCATGGACAGATATTGCAATCAAGATTTAATCATTCATTTTCAAGTAAGCTCACTATGCGAACCAAGGTTCAGTATAGTGGATTTTCAGATACATGGTTTATAGAACCTATGGTAACTTATCAACCCAATGCCTTTAGTGCGCTGTATGTAGGAATAAACGACCTTTTAACAAGCAATGATGGTATGTTTTCAAATCTAAGTGAGAGTGAACGACAATTTTTTATTAAATTTCAATACTTATTTTAGGAAGAACTCATGAAAAAACTTATTTTATTAGGAATTATTTTATTTTTAAATGGCTGTGTATCATTGTCACTTTTTTAAGAAGATTAATATGAAAAAAATTACAATAGTAGTATTAGTATTATTTATCAATGGATGTGTATCACTTTCACTGGGAGAGAACTTAGCAAAAAAAGTTTCTAAGAAGCGTTCTAATGAATCAGTAGCGTTAGATGCTATCATGTATGATTCCTCTGCATCAACAATGCTAGCTATAAATCATATTCTTCCTGCAAAAAGTGCAAAATTTGAAATGATAAACAATAACATTATTTTTCCAGCAATAAAGCGTAATGATATAGATGTTTATAATAGTTTAAAATTTTTAGCACCAGAAGCCCCCAATCAAGACGGAAATTATACATTTATTTATATTGCTAGTCCTTATCTTGAAGATAAAAGCTATGATCTTTTAGAAATTCTAGTTGACGAATACGGTAGATTGACCGCAGAAGAGTATTTTGATATCTGGATAAACTGCTTCGCTTCCGAGCAAGTAGTAATGACTTTTAGATGATAAAATCATACCTTTTTGACTTATTCTATATTAAATTTTCTTCAATGAGAGCATTACAAATTTTTTTCACCTTATGTCTTGGCATGCAATTACTTGTCGGTCAAAACGTTGAAATAGAGCCAGATCGTCCGGGTACAGATAATTACCAAGAAAGAAGTAGGGCAAATCTAAGATCAGAATCTATTGTAAATATCTACTCCAATGTTGCTGTCGCTGATGTCCATGTTTGGAATTTACCATGGCAATCATCAGAAAGGACATTTCCAGCTAAAATAGCTTTACCAACAGACAATCAACGTTATATCATTAGTTTCTACACACAAGCTGAATTTCAAGCCATTACTCAAGAATTACAGACATTCGATTTTGATTCCAGAGATATCGAGGAGTTTGAGCTATTGCAAGATCAATTTGCAAGAATGGAACTAGCAACAAAGTATGTACGTCCTATTCCGGGAACAGATGCGTCTGTATTTTTAACACATTGTTCAAGCGATGATTTAGATTGCGAAAAAGGTATGCATTGGTTAGATCAATTTTATGCGCATTATTATGACGCAAAACAAGAACAAAATCTTGTATCAGACTTAAACGGTTCTGATTTAACAGAAGAAGAAAAATTTTTAGTTAGACGACATCGCTTAGGTGTCCTTAGTATGGTTAGTTTGTTTTCAATGGTCATGTTCGTTATAGATAGTAACGTTCAGTGACAAACATTTCTATTAATATCATCGGTATTGGTACTGAAACTTATCCGAGCGGAATAACTCCATTAGAAATACTTTCTTCAGCCAAAGGAGTATCAAAAGATACTTTAATTTGTAAAGTAGATAAAGTTCTTACTGACTTAAGCGCATCACTGACTAGTAACGCCACCGTTCAATTCCTTGATGGGAAAAGCAAAGATGGTCATAATGTATTATTACATAGCACTGCTCACTTAATGGCTCAGGCAGCTAAAAGATTGTATCCTAAGACTAAAGTTACTATTGGGCCATATTTAGAGAACAGATTCTATTATGATTTTGATGTAGAAACTCCTTTTACAGATGAAGATTTGCTAAAAATTGAACATGAGATGCTAAAAATATCTCAAGAAAATTTAGATATTGTACATGATGTGAAATCAAGAAAAGATGCATTGAAGTTTTTTAAAGAAATAGGCGAAGATTATAAGGTTGAAATTATTAACGATTTAGATGAATCTGAGGTTCTTAAGGTATATACTCAGGGAGATTTTACTGATCTTTGTAGAGGTCCACACGTTCCATCTACCGGCCTAATTCAGCATTTTAAACTATTGTCATCTTCAGCAGCTTATTGGAGGGGAGATGAAAATAATCAAACCTTACAACGTATATACGGTACCTCCTTTACTAACGCCAAAGATCTTAAAAAATATTTATTAATGCTTGAAGAGCAGAAGAAGAGAGATCATCGTAAAATTGGAAAAGAATTAGATTTATACTTTCATGATGAAGAGGTAGGTCCTGGATTACCTTTGTGGACTCCAAATGGAGCTGTTATGATTGACGAATTGGAGGCTCTCGCAAAAGAAAAAGAAGACCTAGGGGGCTATAAGAGAGTAAGAACTCCTCACATCACTAAAGGTTCCCTATATGAGAAGTCAGGTCACTTAGAGCACTATAGATCAAGTATGTATCCAGCAATGGACGTAGACGGCACTGACTATTACATGAAACCAATGAATTGTCCTCATCATCATAAAATATATGCAAATACACCTAAAAGTTATCGTGATTTACCATACCGTTTATCAGAATATGGAACATGTTATCGATATGAAAAATCAGGTGAATTATTTGGACTCATGCGAGTTAGAAGTATGCAAATGAATGATGCGCATATCTATTGTACTGAAGATCAGTTTAAAGAGGAGTTTATAGCTGTATGTAATATGTATATGGAATATTTTAAAATTTTTGAAATAGAAAAATATGAGATGCGATTAAGTCTTCATGATCCTAAAGATCTTGGTAAAAAGTATATAAACAATCCTAAGCTTTGGAAAAAAACAGAAGACGATGTAAGAAATGCTTTAGTTGATGCTGGGTTAAAATTCACTGAATCTGTTGGAGATGCTGCATTTTATGGCCCAAAAATAGATGTTCAAGTTTGGAGCGCCATAGGTAAAGAGTTTAGTTTGGCTACCAATCAAGTAGATTTTGCAGTCCCTGAGCGTTTTAATCTGACTTATAAAGATGCAGATGGTCATTCTAAAACTCCACTATGTATCCACAGAGCTCCATTAGGTACACATGAACGATTTATTGGATTCCTTATCGAGCATTTTGGTGGAAACTTTCCATTATGGCTTGCTCCAAGACAAGTAACTATTCTTCCTGTTTCTGACAAATTTAATGATTATGCACACAGTGTATGCGAGTCATTAAAATCTCATGGGATTAGAGTTGATTTAGATAGTCGATCAGAAAAAATTGGTTCAAAGATTAGAGATGCAGAAATGCAGAAAGTAAATATTATGGTGATCGTAGGTGAAAAAGAAGTTGAAGATAGCACCCTTACCATTAGAAGAAGATTTATTAAGCAACAAGAAACGGTTTCATTAAAAGATTTTTCTGATGAAATCATAAATGAAATAAACGATAGGAGAGTACCGAATTAAAAAACAGAGAATAAGAGTAAATAACCGTATTTATGCTGATAAAATCAGATTGATAGGTCATGACAAAGAACAAATAGGAATCGTAACGGTTCCAGAAGCATTAAGCAAAGCGGAAGACGTAGGTTTAGATCTTGTAGAAATTTCACCTAATGCAAAACCGCCCGTATGTAAAATTATGGATTTCGGCAAATTCAAGTATGAAGAAAAAAAGAAAGCACAACAAAGTCGAAAAAATCATCAAGTTATAAAAGTAAAAGAATTAAGAATGAGACCTAACATTGGAGACCATGACTTAGAAAATAAACTAAAAATGGGAAAAAAGTTTTTAGGCGAAGGTTACAAACTAAAGCTTACTTTGATGTATAGAGGTAGAGAAATGTCACGTCAAGATTTAGGTCAAGACTTATTAACCAGAGTTTTGTCGTCATTAAGTGAGCATGCACAGATGGAAAAAGATTCTCCTTTGATGGGACGAAAGAAATCTATAATATTGGCTCCGAAATAGGAAATATTATGCCAAAGATGAAAACAAGAAAAAGTGTATCAAAAAGATTTAAAGTTACTGCTTCAGGTAAACTGAAACGTAATAAGGCAGGACACTCACATATGTTAATCCGTAGGGATGGAGATGTGAAGCGTTCAGCTAAAAAAGCGACAGTAGTAGCGCCGTCTTTTGAGAAGCGTATGAAAAAAATGATGGGGAAAATATAAGTTATGCCAAGGTCCAATAGTTCAGTCCCAAGACATAGAAGACACCGCAAAACTGTTAAGTTAGCGAAAGGTTATTTCGGAGCAAGAAGCCGATTATATAAATCTGCAAAAGACGCAGTGGTTAAAGCTGGATTGTATGCTTATAGAGATAGAAGACAGAAAAAACGCCAATTTAGACGTCTATGGATCGTACGTATTAATGCCGCATCAAGATTAAATGGTTTATCATATTCAAATTTTGTACATTTATTGAAGGAGAAGGGTGTCGTTTTAGATAGAAAGATTTTAGCTCATTTAGCAGTTAATAATCCATCTGTCTTTGAAGACCTTGTAAAATATTTAAAGAAAAAATAAAAATAAAGATGTCACTAGATAACACTATCAAAGAAATTCAGACATCTTTTCGCTCAGATTTATCTAACTGCAAAACAACTACTGACCTCGAAAATATCCGCATTACCTACTTAGGAAGAAAAGGTAAGATTACTATTTTATTTGATGAATTCGCAAAACTACCGGGATCTGAGAAACCTAAGTACGGAAAAGCATTAAATGTCTTAAAGGTGGACTTAACTACCGCTTTTAATCAAAAAATGAATGAATTGAATCCTAATAGTAGTGGATCCAATAGTAATTCAACAGATTTTTCATTACCTGGATACGATCTACCAAAAGGAAGTTTGCATCCATTAGAACAAATTACGATTGAGATAAAATCAATTTTTCAATCTATTGGGTTTTCTGTTGCATATGGACCTGAAATCGATGATGATTATCATAATTTTGAAGCATTGAATGTTCCAAAACATCATCCTGCGAGAGATATGCAAGATACTTTTTTTATTGACCCTAATACGGTATTAAGAACCCATACTTCGAATGTTCAGATTCACTTAATGGAGAATCAAGATCCACCTATTCGTCATATTTGTTGTGGACGGGTCTTTAGAAATGAAGCAGTGAGCTATAAAAGCTTTTGCTTATTTAATCAAGTTGAAGGTTTGGTCGTAAATGAATCGTCTTCTTTTTCAGAAATGAAAGGTACTTTAGAATATTTTGTTGAAGAGATGTTCGGAAAAGGTACAAAAATGCGATTTAGACCAAGTTATTTTCCATTTACTGAACCAAGTGCTGAAGTAGATATATGGAATGATAAACTTAGTCAATGGATGGAAATCCTAGGTTGCGGTATGGTAAACCCAAATGTTCTTGCAAATGTTGGGTATGACAATAAAAAATATCAGGGATTTGCTTTTGGGATGGGTATAGAGCGTATTGCAATGATTAAATATGGAATTAAAGATATTCGTTTATTCTATCAGAATGACAAACGATTCTTGGAGCAATTTTAATGAAAGTTTCCCTGTCATGGCTTAAGCGATTTGTTGACTTTGAATATTCTTCATCTGAGCTCGCAGATAAACTAACTATGCAAGGATTTGAATCTGAGGTACTTACAGACTTTAGCTCACTTCAGCATATTGTTGTAGGAGAGGTTAAATCTGCCGAAAAACATCCAGATGCTGATAAGTTGAAGGTTTGTACCGTTACAGATGGAAACGACTCATACAACGTTGTTTGTGGTGCACCTAATGTTGACAAAGGTCAAAAAATTGTATTTGCTAAGGTAGGCGCTGTATTGCCTGGGGATTTTAAAATTGGAAAAGCAAAAATTAGAGGTGTTGAAAGTTTTGGAATGATTTGCTCTGAAAGAGAGTTAGGGATATCAGAAGAACATGACGGTATCATGGTTTTAGATAATTCTTGCGAGGTTGGTGTAAATATTGATTCGATCTTAGGAGAAGCATATGACGCTATTGATGTAGAAATTACTCCAGATAAAGCATTCGCATTAAGTCATCGCGGTATTGCAAGAGAAGTTGCTGCTATGTTAGGTGCTAAGCTTAAAACTCCAATCGAAGTATCAAAGATTGCGTCTAAAGGAAAAGATCTTATTAAGGTGTCATTAGACAAAGATGGTGGATGTACTCGCTATATTGCAGGTATAATGAAAAACCTTACAGTTGGACCATCACCTAAATGGCTTGCAGACTACTTGAAGTCTGCTGGACAAAAAAGTATCAACAATCTAGTTGATATATCAAATTTTATGTTATTAGAAATTGGACATCCAACACATATTTTTGATTTAAATAAGTTGTCAAAACCTACTATTGAAGTAAAATGGGCTAAAAAAGGTGAAAAATTTGATGCATTAGACGAAGAATCATACAAATTAGATACCGACCATCTAGTTGTTACAGACTCTGTAAATACTATTGCTCTAGCAGGAATCATTGGAGGAAAAGATAGTGCTGTATCAGATACAACAACTGAAGTCTTGATTGAGAGCGCTTACTTTAATCCGGTTGTTATAAGAAAAGGATCTAAAAAATTAAATTTATTATCTGAAGCATCTAGACGTTTTGAAAGAGGAGCAGATCCTGAGGCGACTCTAGAAGCTTTTTACATGATTGTAGGTCTTATGACTGAAGTAGCGGGAGGTACGTTAGAATCGCTTATTACGGATGAGTCTACTATCGATACTACTTTGCATAAGGTTTCTTTATCAGAAGACAAGCTCTTAAAGTATACAGGACAGGAAATAGATTCTAAATCTGTTGGTTCAATACTTGATGGACTGTATATCGGTTACGATAAATCAAAAACAGGTTGGGATTGTATCATTCCATCCTTCAGGCATGATGTAGTATATGAAACAGATCTTATAGAAGAGATTTTACGTTGCTATGGTTATGAAAATATTAAATCTTCATATAGTTTTTCATCTCAAATGCAATATGCCAATGATGAAGAACAGCCATTATTTAAACTAAAGCAGTACCTGTCATCTTTAGGATTCAATCAATGTTATAATAATTCATTACAAGACATCCAGGAGGTTAAGGCGTTTGGTATTACTCCTGTATCCGTTATGAATCCATCTTCAGAAAGAATGAATACATTACGTACAACTCTTCATCGTGGTTTATTAGAGAATTTAGATTTTAATTTTAAGAATGGTTCATCCAATACATTGATTTATGAGCATGGAACTGTATTTGAGAAAAAAGGAGATACCTTAAAAGATATTGATCAAGTGAGTAATTTCTCCTGCCTAGTACATGGAAATTTTTATGATAAGGGTGTTCACTTTGATGGGGTAGAAAATAATTTCTTTTTATTAAAGGGGATAGCAACCAACGCATTTCAAACCCTCACTAAAGCTAAAGTTAAGTTTGTAGAAGATAAGAGTTCGTATTGTGACGTATTTTATCGTATCGTTGATAACAAAAAGAATACTGTGGGCTCTATAGGGAGTATAGCAGATTCTTTTCTTGATAAGCTAGATATTGCACATAAGACGGATGTTTGTGTTATGGATATTAATACAACCTTCTTTACGGAGCATTTTAATCATAGCGTTAAGGTAAAAGATATTATTTTATACCCTGTAGTTACTAGGGATTTAAATTTTAAGCTAGATAGCGGTGCTAATCTAGGCGAAGTATGTTCTGCTATGAAATCGGTAAATCAATCAATATTGCAAGATGTATGGCCTATTGATATTTACCAATCAAAAGAAGAGAAAAGTAAGAAGAATGTATTATTCAAGCTATCATTTCAGAACATTAAGAAAACACTTGAAGACAATGAGGTAAATGCAATTATTGCACAAATTATAAGTATTGTTACAAAGAAATTTAATGCTAAATTAAGAGATAATTAATAGGAAGATAGCTATGGAAGATTCAGAAAAAAAAGTTGTAAAAGTTAGAATTTTTGGCCAAGAATACTCTATCCGAGCTACCGTTAACGAAGACCACATAAGAGAATGTGCTGCGTTGGTAGACAGAAAGATGGCTGAAATTCAAAGATCAGCACCTTCATCCTTAAATGCATCTAAGATAGCTATTTTAGCTGCAATGAACATCTCTGATGAATTGATGAGCGCACAAAGAGGAGAGTATTCCTTTAAAGGCGAAGTAGAATCGAAGATTAAGTCTTTGGTTGAACGTATTGAAGAAATAGTTTAAAAAGTAACAGAGAAAGGGTTTTGTGTTGGATACAAAAATTTTATCAGGAATAGAAGCAAGTCATGCTCTATATGATAGTCTACATGATCGCATTCACGCCTTAAAAGAAAAGGGTATTACTCCTGGATTAGCAGCTATTTTAGTTGGAGAAGATCCTGCCTCACAAATTTACGTTCGCAATAAAACAAAGCGCTTTGATGCCTTGGGACTCAAATCAGACCTTTATCGCTTAGAAGACTCTGTTTCAGAGCAGGAGTTGTTAGATTTAATCGCAAAAATTAATGCAGATGATAGCTTTCACGGTATTTTAGTACAACTGCCATTACCAAAGCATATTGATAGCGATAAAGTTATCCATGCTATTGATCCAAAAAAAGACGTTGATGGATTTCACCCAGAAAATGCTGGATTACTGTCAATAGGTCGACCAAGATTCGTTCCTTGTACCCCTAAGGGGATTATGTTCATACTAAAACACTTTAATGTTGATCTAAATGGGAAACATGTAGTGGTGGTAGGTCGCAGTAATATTGTCGGAAGACCCGTTTCTGTTTTATCTAGTCTTAAATCTTTAGGAAACGCAACCGTAACGCTTTGCCATAGCGGTACATCTGATTTAAAGTATTTTACAAAACAAGCCGATGTTGTAGTCGCAGCTATGGGCTCTCCAGAATTTTTAGACGCTTCCTTTATTAAAGAGGGCGCTTGTCTTGTTGATGTTGGAATTAATCGTATTGAACGTGATGGAAAGTCTATTATTGTTGGAGATGTTAATCAGTCAAGCGTAACAGGTAAAGCCAGTTCACTTACGCCGGTACCTAGAGGAGTAGGTCCTATGACAATAGCCATGTTAGTAGAAAATACTATTGTATCAGCAGAATTATTATTATTAAATTAATTTTTTATTAAAATGAAGGTTTATAACATGAAAAAAATAGCATTAATAGTACTGTCCTTATTGTTTATGGGGTGCGCAGGTAACAACATTGATCAGGACGAGATAAAGAAAGCCAATCAATTTTTTGAATCTATTTTCCAGGACAGGGTATTAGATAGTCCTGAATTTCAGACAAGATTAGGATATAAATCTAATTATGATCAATGGGATGACATTACCTGGATTAAAGCAAGAAAAGATATAAAAGAAGCTCGTGAAGATTTAAAATATCTGAGAGAGAATATTAATATCGATAAACTAGATGATAAAACTGCAATTAGTTATCGATTGATGGAAAAATCTTTACAAAGAATTATAGATTCTGATCCGTATTTATTCCGTGGATATATGGTAACTCATCGCGGAGGAAAACATTCTTCGATTCCATCTTTTTTAATCAATTATCAGTCGATGGAAGATGAAAGAGATGTAAAAGATTATTTAGAAAGATTGCGTAATATCGGCCCACTCTTTGAAGACTTTATCGATGAATTGAAGCTAAGAGATGAGCTTGGAACTATTGCACCTATGTTTGTTTATCCTAAGGCAATTGCTGTATGTGAAAATATTATATCAGGCTATCCTTTTGAAGATGTAAAAGAGCAAAATGTTATTTATGAAGATTTTGTTACAAAAATAGAAGCATTAGATCTAACAGATGCGATCAAATTACGTTATAAAAGTGAAGCCGAAGCTATCTTAGTTACAATAATAAATTACTCTTATAGGACGTTAATTGACTTTCTTGGTGAACAGCAACTAAAAGCTACTAATAATGACGGTGTTTGGAAGTATCCTAACGGTGCTGAATATTATCAATATAGCTTAGACAATTATACAACATTAGGATTAACTGCAGAGGAAGTACATCAAGTTGGATTAGATGAAGTCGCTCGTATTCATGAAGAAATTTATACTATTATGGAGACGGTTTCTTTTGAAGGTAGTTTGCAGGAATTTTTTGACTTCATGAGGACAAATCCACAGTTTTATTATCCGCAAGGACCTAAAGGGCGTCAAATGTATTTAGATCAAGTGAATGTGGTGGTTGATACGATATCTGCTCGCATTGAAGAGTTGTTCTATGGATTACCAAGCATTCCACTTGTTGTAAAAGCGGTCGAACCTTACCGTGAAGCTTCTGCTGGTATTGCATTTTATAGTCGAGGACAAGCTGATGGAAGTCGCCCTGGAATCTATTATGCCAATCTATACAACATGCAAGATATGCCAATTTATAAATTAGAAAACTTAGCTTATCATGAAGCAATTCCTGGGCATCATATGCAGATTGCAATCGCATTGGAAGTAGAAGGAATGCCAAGCTTTAGAAAATATGGTGGATACAGTGTATTTTCTGAGGGATGGGCATTGTACTCTGAAACACTTCCAAAAGAAATTGGTCTTTATGAAGATCCGTATTCTGATTTTGGTCGTTTATCTGGAGAACTTTGGAGAGCCTGTCGCTTGGTAGTAGATACTGGAATTCATCATTATAGGTGGACTAGAGAAGAAGGAATTGATTATTATATGAGCAATACAGCCAATCCAGAAGGAGATTGTGTTGGAATGGTAGAACGTCATATTGTATGGCCAGGCCAAGCTGTTTCTTATAAAATAGGTATGTTAAAAATTCAAGAATTACGTGCTTATGCTGAATTATCGCTGGGGACTAAATTTTCTCTTCAATCCTTTCATGATGTTGTGTTGAAAAATGGAGGTGTATCTATGGATATTCTTCAAGATATTGTATATCAATGGGTTGAGAATCAGTAAAAAATATGATTATTATTAAAACAACATCCGATAGTCATAAGGCCATGAAAGATATCACTAATGCATTACTTAATAAGCGTTACGCTGCCTGTGTTAATATTATTCCTCGTATGCGCTCAAAATATGTTCTAGATGGACGTATTGTTGAGTCGAGAGAGGTTATGTTGCTTATCAAGACATCGCAAGATTTAGAGGCAAAGGTATATCAAACGATTAAAGAGATGCATAACTATGATATTCCTGAGATTTCTACTATTCCAACAAGCAATGTAGATAAAGATTATTTAAAATGGATTAATGAATCATTGGAGTTGGGAAAAAAATAATGAACGATGACAACTATAAAAAATCTATATGGTATAGAATTGAAAGGTTCTTTGATAGACATAACCATTTAATGGAGTTTATTAGGACAATATTGGCACTGCTTGTGCTTACTCTGCAACTATATATTATTTCAAAATTGTAATAAGAGAAAAATGAATCTAAATAATATTTCAGAGGGAAAAATTTTAAAATATTTAGCGCTTTTCTTTGCTTTTTTAATGCTATTAACTGCTGCAGTTGTCTTAACTATTAAGTCTCCTGGAAGCATTAAAGAGCAATTATATGATCGTGCGGTTGAACCCTTACTTGTAATTCCACCAAATCAACCCGATGTATTGCGTATAGTTTATACGGGTGTAAGTACCCCAGTAACACCACATATTGCACAACAAAGTGTTGTAATATCGATTAATAATAGTAATTATGTTTTTGATTCAGGGTCGCGTTCTACGGCCAACTTTATATCACAAGGCACTTTAGAGGCAGCCTCTATTGAAGCGGTCTTTCTAACGCATACCCATTCTGACCATATTGGAAGCTTAGGTGAGTTAGTATTATCATCCTGGGGGCGTGGACGAACAAGCGCAATGCCAGTCTACGGTGCAACGCAATTAACGCAAAATGTTGTGGATGGATTTAACTTAGCCTACCAACCAGACAGAATGCATCGTGTTACCCATCATGGAGAAGGTTTTTTCAATGCAGAACATGGATTGTTAAAGGCTTATATATTTGATACGCCAACAAGTGAAATATCCGTCTTCAAAGATAGTAATATTGAAGTATTTGCTTTTGATGTACCGCATGGGCCTGTAGATGGCTCGGTTGGATATCGTATTGTAGCGGGTAGTCGCTCTGTTATTATTTCAGGCGATACAGACCTCATGGATGACTATAGTTTTGCAAATGGAGTGGATGTATTAATTCATGAAGCAATTTTGGAGCAAGAAAGTGAAGAGATTAGTCGCGCAGCATATCGTGTTGGTAATGATCGTATGGGGGTGGTATTCCATGATATTAAAAATTATCATGCCAATTTAATGGATTATGAAGATCAACCAGGATTACTAAGTCGATTAGAAGGCATCGACATAGGGATGTTAGCATTGATTCATATCATTCCAGATAAAGATCAACCAATTGTTAAGCGTGTACTAAGACGTTTTAAATCAGCTTCCTCACATGAAACAGTAATTGTTAAAGATAACATGGTAATGGAATTACCCCTAAACTCAGACAAGATTTTTATAAAATGAATATTATAGACAGCCTAAAATGGCGTTATGCCACCAAAAAATTTGACCCCAATAAAAAGGTTAGCGATACTGATATTGCTACCCTAAAAGAGGCGGTACGTCTTACCCCATCTTCTTATGGGTTTCAGCTCTATAAAGTTATTATCGTTACCGATCAAAAAATGAAAGATAAGCTCTATAAAGAATCCTATTATCAGTCCCAAATTCGTGATTGTTCACACTTGTTTGTATTTTGTAGTTACAAGACTGTAAGCTCCAAACATATCGATGAATTTATCGATTTAATGGAACAGGGAAGACAGCAGGATGATGAGCGTGCTTATGTGGATAAAATGAAATCTAAAGCAAAGATTATGTTGTATGGAACGATTGCAAAAGCAGATATTGGACGACGCGATAAATCAGAAGCACTTCATTGGATGCAAAAACAGTGTTATTTAGCAGTATCACAACTCATGGTAACTTGTGCAGATATGCGTATTGATTCTTGTCCATTTGAAGGATTTAGCACTGAAGCCTATGATAAAATCTTAGATTTAGACAACAGCAATTTGACTTCAACCGTATTACTACCGGTTGGTTATCGCACAGAAGATGATCGTCATCAGTTTCGTACAAAAGTACGTAAACCTCTGGATAAGCTTTTTGAAGACAGATAATTTTATCGTAAGTTGACATAACAATATCACATGGAATATTTCAATACAATTTTATTAATTATTATCGCGGCTCTAGCTGCGATGTCTTTTTTTCGAAAAAAAGATGAAAGCACTATTAGTAAAGATCAGCTAGAAAAAGATTTCAAAGCAATCGCTGATGATTTATTGGTAAATCAAACAGAAGCAACAGAGAGAAAAGTCGAAGACAAACTTCATACTATCTTAGAGGGATTCGGAAAAGTTCAGAAAGAAAAATTTGATACAATAAGTACAAAGACAAAAGATATGACTGAATTGATTACAAGGATGGAGCAAGATAGAACAGAGTCGGTAGGAAAGCAAACCGAGTTAATTCGTACAATGTTATCAAGTACTGATAATATTAGTCGCGTTATGAACTCTCCAGGACCTAGAGGTAAATGGGGCGAAATGCAAGTACGTCAAATTTTAGAGGCAGCTGGATTTAAAGAAGATATTCATTTTCAATACAATAAGAAGTCTCAATTAGGTGTTGATCGTCCTGATTTTGTTGTAAATGGTGCTGATGGCAAAAAAATTATTCTTGATGCAAAAGTTCCTTTTACCGCATTTGAAGAATCAACTAAAATCGATGATCCAAATGAGATAAAACGTTTATATAAAAAGCATGCAACAGAAACTCGTGCACATATGGACAAATTAGCAAAAAGCTCTTATTGGGATCAGTATGAAGATGCAGCTCCGTTCGTATTGATGGTTTTACCAGCAGAGTCACTATTATATGCAGCATTTCAATCAGATGATTCTTTGTTTAAAGACGGTATTGATAAACAAGTCTATATATGTTCTCCATTAAATTTACTTGCTACAATGCAAGTAATCGCTCAAGGGCATGTACATGTCAAACAAAATGAGGATGCACGAAAAATTACTACAGCTGCTCGCGACCTTTTAAAGGTAGTGTCTGTTTTTAACGGCCACTTCAAATCTATTGGAATGCACACAGAACGTCTATTCAAGTCGTTTAACTCTGCAGCAAAAACATTAGAAGTGAAAGTAAAGCCTAAATTGGAAAAATTAAGCGATATGGGCGTAGAACTTGAAAAAGGCAAGGATGTAGATCCTGGAATTAAAATGATTGAAGATGGTCCAATTGATATTTTTGAAGAAGAATAATTTTTAAACTTTTTGGGGATAAATAATGAATACTAAAACAGCATCTATCGCAATAATAATTTCACTTATTATTGCAACGTTATTAATTAATGCAGGTAGCCAAGGAAGTGTTATCGTAAATGGCTGGCCTCTGTTTGCTATTTGCGCTCCTATTGGCTTCTTATTGCATTGGACAGCTTTTCTGCCTTCTTATGCACTTAAAACAGATCATTATTTTGACCTCATTGGATCAACTTCTTATATAGCTACAGTTGTTACAGTAGCTATGCTGAGTCCATCTTTAGATATAAGAGACTTAATTATCTGTAGTATGATTGTCATTTGGGCTATGCGCTTAGGTTTATTTTTATTTACTAGAATTAAACAAGATGGAAAAGATGTGCGATTAGATGTAATTAAAACAAAATTTATTCGCTTTTTAAATCTGTGGACACTTGGTGGTTTATGGGTCTTGGTGACTATGGGGGCAGGTCTTGCTGCTGTCACATCAAACACATCTTTAGAGATAGGTTTATTAGGATATATTGGAATTGGATTGTGGGTATTTGGTTTTGTTACTGAAGTCATAGCTGACAGTCAAAAAAGGCAGTTTAGAAAAGATCCAAATAATAAAGGTAGATTTATTGCAACTGGGGTATGGGCTTGGTCTCAGCATCCTAATTATTTTGGCGAAATTACCTTATGGTTTGGTGTTGCTTTGTTAGCATTTCCAGTCCTTTCTGGATGGCAATTGGCTACATTAGTATCGCCCGTTTTTGTCTACTTACTATTAACGAAGGTAAGTGGTATCAATTTGCTGGATGAGATCGCAAAAGAAAGATGGGGTTCAGATCCTGAGTACTTAGCATACACAAAACGAACATCAAAATTAATCTTACTTCCTCCTAGGAAATAAGCATTGCGTAAATTTTATTCATGAGATATTTATTCTACGTAACCCTTTCATACTCTTTTAGCGTTTTACGACCAATTGAAATAGCTATTAATAAACAAGGAGGTACTGTTGCTTGGTTTATACCTGAGGGCAGTGAGGCAGAAAAATTTCTACAGCCAACCGACCATCGTTTATCAGATATTAAAGAGGTTAAAGCCTTTGCAGCGCATGCAACACTAGTGCCCGGTAATATTGTTCCTGATTTTTTTCCAGGAATCAAGGTGCAGGTATTCCATGGTTTCGATTCCGGCAAAAAGAATGTATTCAATATTCGCGGCTTGTTTGATTTATACTGCACGCAAGGACCTAATATTACCCAGGGATTTGAAGGAATAGCAGATGGAACCTGTGAGATCGTTGAAACCGGCTGGTCAAAACTAGATCCATTATTTAAACCTCATCCAGACACAGATAAATTTCGTACAGACGCACCATTAATCCTCTATGCACCAACCTTTTCTCCAAAGTTAACCAGTACATATGCTCTCTATGATCATATAAAAAAATTATTAAAAGAGAGAGATTGGCAATGGATCGTGAAACTCCATCCAAAAGCAACCGACAAAGAAGTATTACTATATAAAGAATTGGCATGCGATAACTTGCGTTTTGTTGAAACTGAGCAAGTTACTCCAATCTTACAGGCAGCCGATGTTATTCTCTCTGACACCTCGTCATTTTTAGCTGAATTTGCTTTACAAGATAAGCTGGCCATTGCATTTAACAATCGACGCCCTGAACCTTGGATGTTAAATTTTACTAAAGCTCATTTATTAGAAGAGATCCTTGAGAAAGCACTATCATCTGATCAGGAACAATTATTGAAAGTAATTGAGTATGGCAATGCCATTCATCCGCATAAAGACGGCAAATCAAGCGAACGCGCATTAAGCGCTATTAATTCTCTGATTGATTCGGGGATAGGGCATTTAAAAACAAAGCCATTAAATTTGATTCGTCGGTTCAAAATACGTAGAGAATTGAAATACTATGGTTGGACATAACCTAGGAATATAGTACAACTCATGTCCTTACATTATAAAATTCCTGATAAGTATTTACATCTAAAAGAGTATTTATTGGATATTAAAACCAATATTGACAAGCACACTCATCTTATTAAGAATGCACGCAACCTTGTCGTTATTGTAAAAATTAAAGGAAAGAAGTATGTCGTGAAATCCTTTGGAAAACCTTCCTTTCCTAACAATTATATTTATGGATCCATACGTAAATCTAAAGCCAGACGCTCATATGAATATTCAAATATTCTTTTAGCAAGGGGAGTTAATGTTCCAGAGCCCGTTGCCCATTTAGAATTTTATGAATCATTTGCCTTAAAAGAGAGTTTTTACATATGCCGTCACTACGATTACGACTTAGACGCGCGTGAAATGTTTGAAAATTTTGACCCTGATAATCCGTTGTGGAATGCCTTTTTAGATTTTACTTATAACTTAAATGAGAAAGGTGTCGATCATTGCGATTATACGCGGGGCAATATTTTGATTAAAAAGCTTAAAAAAGACCAATTTGAATTTGCTCTTATTGACTTAAATCGTATCAAATTTAGAACCATGAACCTATCTTATTGTGTTAAATTTCTATCCAAAATTACGCACGACCCATCACAACTTGACTTGATAGCTAACTATTATAGCAAACGCTCAGGGTTATCTCAAGGGCAGTGGGTAGAGGGGTTACGTGCTGCAGTGGCTAACCATGAAAAATATAAAGCACGTAAGCGTTATTATTATAAAATAAAACAAACATATTTTAGGTAATAAAAAAGGCGCTTTCGACCAAGCGCCTTTTTTGTTTGAAGGTAACTCTGAGAAAAACTTAATTATTTAAGGACTTTATCAGCCTCTTCATTGCTCATAATCTTTGAATCATCATACGTCCCATTTTCTTTTGCTGCTGCAATTGCGTTAGGGAAGAGGTGTTCATAAGACACTTTAACTTCTTCGTTGTCACGGTAGGTAACAATCTTAGATAAACCGGCAGGAGATTCTGACTCTTCAAGCTGTAACTCTCCATTATTGTTTTCAACAAAGACTTCTTCGCCAATGACCTGCTTTATTTCATAATAGTAATTGGTAGTATACTTTCTACCATACCATTCAAAGGTTTCATTTGGACCCAGCTCTTGACGTGCATTTTTAAATGCCTCTTGAAAGCTGATAGCTCCACTTTTTGCTAGCATTCTATTTTCATCCCATACATCGACGATCATGTCGGATTCATCTATATACTCGTCTAAAGCCAATTCAATCGCTTCAGAGGGTGTTTTAATGTCTTCTGGTATGTTTTCTACTACTTCAGCCATCACAATTTCTACAGCTTTAGGTTCTTCTATAGCAGAGCTTAGCTCTACTGCTTTTGTTTCGTTCATGATGAACATAAGCGATCCGATACAGATGGTAACTGCACCCAGGACAAACTTTTCAATATTATTCATTTATTTTAACTCCGTTGTTTGTGCCTCTTGATTTCGCTTTCATACTAAGTAAATGCAGAATATTTATAATTGTTTCATTTTTTTTAAAAAAAACGAAAAAAGTATTCGTCTGTAGTTATTGTAAACAATAATAAACACCCTAAGGAGGGTATTA
>JABHGE010000026.1:0-48893 GCA_018672235.1 Fidelibacterota bacterium
AAATTTTGGTATTAATTTAGGATTTGGTCAAACTGCTATTATGGGAGCGCTCGTTCTTGTTCAATTTGTTGCATTTTTTGCCACATTGCTTTATATAAAATTTTCAGATAAAGTCGGTATAAAAAATGGAATTTATACAGCTATTTTTGCATATGTCTTTATTGTTCTTGGTGCATTTTTCGTTACAGAAGCATGGCATTTCTATATTTTAGCAGTACTAATTGGCTGTTTTCAAGGAGGTATTCAAACTCTTAGTAGGAGTTTATATTCTCGCATTATTCCTGAAAATAAATCTGGTGAATTTTTCGGATTTTTCAATATGTGGGGTAAGTTTGCTGCAGTATTTGGACCTTTGATTATGGGTTCAGTTACAGTACTAATAAACAATGCCATCGCAGATCAAGAGCTCGCAGCACGTATCGGCTTCCAATCTATTATTATACTCCTCTTATTAGGTGCTTATGTATTTTCAAAGGTAGATTTGGCTGAGGGTGAAGCCATGGCTAAAAAATTGTCATAATTTTGATTTATTATTTGAATAAATAACTATCAATAGAAAAACAATTCTTTTAAATTGAAGCAATGAGTAATCCAATAACCAACTATTCAGAGCTAGTTCAGCATCAACATATTAATAGTGTGAACACCCTATTTGGGGGTTATATGTTAGCATGGCTAGACTTGGCTGCAGGAAAAGCATCGAGTCGTTTTTTAAAAGAAACAGAAGCTTCTAGTGCGGTAACAAGAGCTATGGATAGTGTAGAATTTAAAGAACCTGTCTTTTTAGGAGATTGGGTGAATTGCGAAGCAGTTGTGTATGAAGCTGGAAAATCTTCTATTAAAATTGCGGTAAAAGCTTATGCAGAAAGTAAAGTGCATGGTAAACGTTTAGCTTGTACAGCAAACTTTACTTTTGTTGCAGTCATTAAAAATGAAAATAATGAATTTGTAAAATTTGATCACAATATTTCTTTAGAAAAGGAGAATTAGGTAATGGCCCACATTAAAAAATTAGAATATGATACTAATATGGATAACGTTAAGGATAGCGATATATTAGCGATAGGTGTTTATGAAGATAAGAATGATTCAGACTTAGTTAAGAGTCAAATTAAAGGTAAAGTGGGAGAGCTTGCTTACGACTTCAATGATAATCAAAAAACGCTTTATTTTGGATTAGGAAAATTTGACAAAGCAACACCCGAAGATTTGAGAAGAGCAGCAGGTGCAATAATGACATTTATTATTAGTAATAAATATTCTTCCGTTTCAGTGGAATGCCCTAAATCGGATAGTCATGATGATTATTTTTGTCAGGCATTTTCAGAAGGTCTTGTACTGGGAAGTTATCGTTTCTTAGACTTTTTTACAGATGAAAGAGGCAAATATCATTTAGAAAAAATTACAATGGTTGGTGAGTGTTGTGCTGATGCATCTAAAAAAGGAGCTACAATAGGAAATGCTGTATGTGAAGCTCGAAATTTGGCCAATAATCCACCAAATGTGAGTACACCTTCACGTTTAGCTGAATTTGCCCAAGAAGTAGGTAAAAGAGGCGATATGAAAGTAACAGTATTTGATAGAGAAGAATTTACAAAGATGGGAATGGGTGCTTTTGCTGGTGTTGCACAAGGTACTAATGAACCTCCAAAATTTATCATTATGGAATATTTTGGTGCAGATTCAAAAGATGAGAAGCCTGTAGTGTTAGTAGGTAAAGGATTGACATTTGATACAGGTGGAATTTCATTAAAGCCAGGAGCAAAAATGGATGAAATGAAATTTGATATGTGTGGTTCTGCGATTGTGCTTGGAGCGATGAATGCTGTTGCAGACTTAAGACCAAAAAAGAATATTGTAGCTATTGTTCCGTCAACGCATAATATGTTAGGCGGATCTGCTTTTTTACCTGGTGATATTCTAACAGCATATAATGGAAAAACAATTGAGATATTGAATACGGATGCAGAAGGAAGATTAATTCTTGCAGATGCACTTGCTTATGCAAGTAAACATTATGATCCTGCTTTTATGATTGATTTTGCTACATTGACAGGAGCTTGCGTGGTAACATTTGGACATATTGCAACGGCTATACTTGGAAATAACCCTGATCTTATCAAAAGCATTGAAAAATCATCTAAAAATACTGGTGAACTTGTATGGGAATTGCCTCTATGGGATGAGTATTGCGATCAAGTAAAATCTAATATATCTGATGTTAAAAATTTAGGCTCACCCGGACAAGCTGGAACAATAGCCGGAGCAGCATTTTTAAAAGCGTTTGTAGGAAAAGATATTCCTTGGACTCATTTTGATGTTGCTGGAACATCTTGGGGTGTAGAGAATAGAAGCTATATTCAAAAAGATGGCGCTTCAGGGCAGGTAGTTAGGCTCGTTCTTGATTTAATCGGTGCTTAATGAATAAATTAAAAATTATTAATACTACTCAGTATTCTTTACAGCTACTTACGGCGTTATTTTTACTTTATTTTACTGTTAATTCAGACACTCCAGAGAGAATTGTCATCCCAGTTTTATTAATCTGTGTTTGGACCTTAGGGTTTGCTCAGCGTAGAATTACAAGAAGAAGAGTGAATAGATTAAGGAAAGATGATAATAAGAATGTCTTACATGAGGGTTAAATAAAGAATGAATAAATTATTTATAGATGATATTTCTCTCGATCAAGAAAATCATAAATATGAATTAAGCGAAAATCCTGACTTCCATTTCTCGAGTGTAACGGAATTTATCCATCATTTTTTTGAAAAATTTGATCAAGTCGGTATTGCTCAAAAATTAATTAATACTCATCCAAAATACAGCGGCAAAACAGTGGATGAAGTAATTAAAGAGTGGGGTAAGGGTGCAATAAGAGGAACTATTGTTCATAATGAGCTAGAGGCATTTATTAAGGATAATATTACACCAAAACATGAGATGTCTATCATGGGAGCAGAGTGGATTAAAGAAAAACAAAAAGATCCTGATAATACATTCTTTTCTGAGGTTATTATTTATTCTAAAGAATTAGGTATTGCTGGAACAATTGATGTCTTAGTATATAATAAAAAACAGGATACATACCATCTTGTTGACTGGAAAACTAATAAGCGTATCGATAAAACATCATATAAAAAGAAGGTAGGTATCTTAAGCTCTACAGCGCATATGCAAGACTGTAATTTTAATCATTATTCGTTACAGCTTTCATTCTATAGATATCTTCTAGAACGTTACTATGGCATTACTATCGGCAGTCAAACTCTTTTCCACTTAAAAGAAAATAGGTATGAAATTTTTCCTGTAAATTATTATGAAGAAGAATTGATAAATATGTTAAGAGAAAAAGAGTTGATATGATAGAGTCTATAATAATTTTATAAAGAAAAATATCTACAAACTTGCAAAATAGAAAAAATCTATTATTACATATAAAAATAAATAACCCATTATTTCCCATAATACATTATTGATTCCTTTAATTTTTACTTCAATCCTATCCTCAGATTTTGTTTTCTTATATTTAAAGATATTCGGTAGTAATCGTGGTGTTGATTCATAATAGGCTTTATAAGACTCGTCATGGGCGCTTAAAAGGACTTTCTCTTCATTTATTATAGTTGGAACATGAAATAGAATAAATACTGATAATAGCGCGATTGATATAGGAATTGACTTAATTGCAAAGCATATCCCTAATAATATTGTTAAGCTAAAGAAGTATAGAGGGTTTCTTACCATTGAATAAGGCCCATCTTTAATCAATTTTTTTGTTTTAAATCCCTCTAGATATAGAGACGACCATATTCTTCCAAATCCTCCAAGTACAACAAGAGCGAAACCTATACAACTGAATAAGATTGATGTATTAAGATCTATATCTAAATTATAAGCAGAAAAATTATTATCAAGAATGATCAAGGTAATTATTGATAGGATAGATAGTCTTAATACTATAATTCTTTTTTTAGCTACCAGATTTTTTTTCGTTACCATAATGTTCTCTTTATTCCTTTAAGTTTTTATTTGATTGAAACGCGCTTCTCTTGAACTAATTCACATCCCGGAATATTTTCTCCATTTTTTAATGCTTCTTTAATTTTAGTTTTATCAATCGATTGTACTTCTTTTGTTTCAAGAAAATCTCTTGGGATATCTTTTTCATTGGTGATAACAACTTTATGAGGATTGTTTTGAATAGTGATAGTGATTTCAGAACTCTCTATTTTTTGTGTGTTAGTTTTTTCTAGATTATATCTTAAATATTCTTTGAGATGTTTTATCTTAGATTCAATCGATGTTCTTCTTTTGTGTTGTCTGGATTCGACTTCTTTAATGCCGCTAGCAGCATGCTCTAGGTTTTTAATATATTTAGCTACATTAGTAGTTTTAAGTTTGAATTCACCTTCAAGCGACTCTAGAGTGTCTTTAACTGATTGGTCATCTAAGTCCGTGAGATTTTCTAAGGCTTCTTTAAACTCATCTGCAAGTTCATATAGACTAGGTAATGACATAGATTAATATATAAAAAAATACCCTGAAATAATCAGAGTATTTTTCAAATACAATTCAATGGATAATCAAAAAGGCCGATATAAGCTAATTTAAATTTCTATAAGTTGCTTTCCGAAATTTTTACCTGTTAGAACATCTCTTAAAGCTTGAGGGGCATTTTCAAAACCTTTCGTAATAGTTTCTCTATAAAATAATTTTTCCTCTGAGATCAATTTAGATATTTCATTGGTCGCTTTTTCCCATTCGCTCATCCATTCTGTTACAACAAAGAATCTATGTTCAGGTTTGGGATCAAGTGCGCCTAAAACATGAAATGGTGTTTCCATTTTAGACATATCTTCGACATTGTATTGAGATATAAACCCACAAATTGGAACCCTTGCACCCTCATTAAGAAGGGGGGAAATTGCTCGTGTTACTGCTCCACCAACATTCTCAAAATAAATGTCTATTCCTTTGTCACAAGCATTTCTAAGATCTTCTTCTAAATTGCCTGCTTTATAGTCTATACAATCATCAAATTTTAAAATATCTTTAACATAAGAACACTTTTCTGGACCGCCAGCTATACCAATTACGTGACACCCATAAGATTTTGCTAATTGTCCAACAACGGTTCCGACAGCTCCTGATGCAGCTGAAACAACCACGGTCTCTCCAGATTTAGGCTTTCCAACGTTATTTAGACCGAAGAAGGCAGTCCTTCCAGGCATTCCTGCTGTTCCTAAGTAAGTCGATAGTGGTATATTAGATTCAGGCACTTTAAATAAAGTAGGATCAGTATCTTTTACTTTGATATATGTTTGCCAACCTTTATGAGCGCATACTTTATCACCAATTGCATATAGAGTAGAGTTAGTTTCAACAACGATACCGACAGTTTCACCAGTCATAGGTTCTCCAATCTTAGCTGGTTCGGCATAGGAAGAACCATCATTCATTCGACCTCTCATATACGGATCAATTGATAGATATTTAACTTCAATAAGAATTTCATTGTCTTCTAAGGACGTTATTGCTTCACTGTTCACTTTCCAGCAATCATCTTCTGGCATTCCTTTTGGTCTTTTATTTAAAAGTAATTGTGTATTTTTATATTCCATTATTTTTCCTCATATTTGATTGGATTAAATTTATTTTAAAGTATACGTATTAACAAGTAGGCACTATTTTTTAAGTATAGTTATAGAATAAAGACTATTATAATTCTTTGATTTCTTTTAGAAGGTCATTGAGCATGTCTTTTGCATCACCAAATACCATTATAGAATTATCATAACCAAATAATTCATTTTGGACGCCAGCAAAGCCAGGATTCATACTTCTTTTATTGATAATAACAGTACGAGATTTATCTACATTCAAGATAGGCATACCATATATAGGACTAGATTTATCATGTCTTGCTGCAGGATTAACAACATCGTTTGCTCCAAGAATTAATGCAACATCACAATCTTCAAATTCAGGATTAATTTCATCTAAATCTTTAAGTAAGTCATATGAAACATTAGCTTCAGCCAGTAGCACATTCATATGTCCTGGCATTCTACCAGCTACAGGATGAATAGCATATAGCACTTTTTTACCTTGAGCCTCTAATGTATCAGCTACTTCTCTTGCAACGTGTTGTGCTTGCGCTACAGCTAATCCATAGCCTGGTACAATAATAATTTTTTCAGCAGCATCAAGAATCATTGCAGCTTCTGTTGTTGAATAGCTTTTAATATTCATTCCTTTTTGATCTGAATCACCGCCAGTAGGTGTTGCACCCACAGCTCCAAAAATTACATTTGCTAAAGATCTATTCATTCCTTTGCACATAATATTTGTCAAGATTAATCCAGAAGCACCAACTAGAGAACCACTGATAATAAGTGCATTATTACCAAGTAAGAAACCTGTAGCCGCAGCTGCTATTCCAGAGTATGAGTTTAATAATGAAATGACCACAGGCATATCAGCGCCTCCAATTGGAATGGTAAGACCAATACCAAGTATAAGCGCTAAAACTGTAATCGTATAAAATATTGTATCATTTGGTAATAAGCTAAAATTATGAGCAGACAACAATGCAATCATAGAGGTAAAAATCAATGCATTGATAGCCTGTTGTCCTGTAAAGGTAATAGCTCTTCCAGATATAAATCCTTGAAGTTTTCCAAATGCAATGAAACTTCCAGAGAAGGTTAATGTTCCAATTAACACACTCAAACACATGATAATATAAGAGCTATCTGATCCTGAGAAATATTCAGAAGATGCAACAAAACCAGAGGCTGCTCCACCCAATCCATTAAATATAGCTACCATCTGAGGCATCTGAGTCATTTCAACGCGAGCTGCAATAACAATACCTAAAATAGAACCAATTCCTACACCTAAGGCAATCAATTGCCAGTCAAAATTTGCGCCCGATGTTAGTGTTGCTATAATAGCAACTAGCATACCAAGTGAAGCTAAAAAGTTTCCACTTCTTGCAGTCTTTGGATGAGAAAGACGTTTGATTCCTACAATAAATCCAATTGCAGAAATCAGGTATAATAAGTTTTGTATATCAGTTTGATTCATCATTTTTTCTTAAACATTTTTAACATTCTATCTGTTACCAAAAATCCACCTACAACATTAACTGTTGCACAAATTAGCGCTGCTAACCCAAGGTATGTACTAAGCTCTCCGTCCATAGTAATGGCTAGTAAAGCTCCTACAATCGCAATACCTGAAATGGCATTTGATCCAGACATTAAAGGTGTATGTAGGGTAGGAGGTACTTTATTAATAATTTCATTACCAACAAACACTGCTAATATAAAAATTGTTATTAAATTAATAATATCCACTATAAAGCCTCTTTGGTTGGTTGGTGTCTAATTTCACCATTTTCAACAAATAACATTCCATCTATAATTTCATCTTCTTTATTAAGTTTAAAGCCATCTTCGCCATGACAATGTTCAATAATAGCCTGTACATTTTTTGAAAATAGCTGACTAGCATCTATTGCCATTGTACTTGGGAAGTTAGTGTTACCATCAATTAGTACATCATTATGATATACTATCTCATCTGGTTTTGTTAATTCGCAATTTCCACCATTCTCTGATGCTAAATCCATAATTACAGAACCAGGTTTCATACCTTCAACCATTTCTTTTGGAATAAGTATTGGTGCTGGCCTATTAGGAATGAGAGCGGTAGTAATAACTAAATCAGATTTTGAAATTCTTTCTTTCATTACTTGTTGTTGGCGTAACTTGTATGCATCGCTAGTTTCTTTAGCATATCCGCCTGATCCTACTCCATCATCACTATCATTTTCTACTTCTACAAATTTTGCTCCTAAACTTTCTACTTGCTCTTTAACCTCAGGTCTTACATCAAATGCTTCTACTTGAGCTCCTAATCTTTTTGCTGTTGCAATTGCTTGCAATCCAGCAACACCTGCTCCAATAACTAGAATTCTTGATGGAGAGATAGTTCCTGCTGCTGTCATTAGAAGTGGCATATATTTTCCAATATGATTCGCTCCAATTAAGACGGCTTTATAGCCTGCAATATTTGCTTGAGAACTTAGAATATCCATTTTTTGAGCTAAAGTCGTTCTTGGTAGTAAGTTTAAAGAAAATGCAGAACATTTAGCGCCTTGTAAGTCTTTGACTAGATCAATATCTTTAATTGTTTGAAATAGTGAAATTAGTAAGCAGTCTTTTTTTAATAGATTAATCTCTTCCTTAATAGGAGAATTAACTTTTGCTATAATGTTGCAATCAAACACTTCATTTTTTTCAACAATTTTTGCACCAGCTTCTACATAAAGATTATCTGAATAGTTTGATGCGGCGCCAGCATTTTTTTCTACGAAGAATGAATAACCCTTTTTTGTGAGGGCTGAGACTGTTGAGGGTATGATTGCAACCCTTTTTTCACCAGCTTTTCTTTCTTTTAATACGCCAATTTTCATATCAATTTCAACGCTGTAAAATTACACAATTCTTATTAATCAGCAACAAATTTATTATCTATTAAAAATATAATTTATATTAATTAAGTTAGACCATGAATTTATATCCAACTGCAGAACTATTTAATTCTTTTCATCTACCTGTATCTGATATTCACAATATATATGTGGAAGAGTCGGGTAATAAGGATGGAAAGCCTGTTATTTTTCTTCATGGGGGTCCTGGAGGGGGAATTGATCCTTCTTATAGGCAGTACTTTAACCCTGAAAAATGGCGCATTATTATGTTTGATCAAAGAGGGTGCGGAAAAAGTACTCCATTTGCTGAGCTTAATCAAAACACTACATGGGATTTAGTAGAAGATATTGAGAAAATAAGAAAGCATTTAGGCGTTGAATCTTGGGTAGTATTTGGTGGAAGTTGGGGGAGTACTTTGTCTTTAGCTTACAGTCAAACACATCCATCTGTATGTAAGGCGCTCATTTTAAGGGGTATTTTTCTATTAAGAAAAAAAGAGATTCGTTGGTTTTATCAAGAAGGAGCAAGTAAAATATTTCCTGATGCATGGGAGAAATTTTTAGAACCTATCCCTAAAGATAAACAAAACAACCTTCTTAAAGCTTATTATAATCTGCTAACACATGAAGATTCTTCTAAGAGAATTAAAGCAGCAAAAGCATGGAGTATTTGGGAGGGTAGTACAGTAAAGTTAATTCAAAATAAAGCATTAATAGAGCACTCGTCTGACTCAAGATTTGCAGAAGCATTTTCAAGAATAGAATGCCATTATTTTACAAATAATGGGTGGTTTGATACTGACAATTATTTAATTGAAAATATAGATAAAATTAGACACATACCAACAGTCATAGTCCACGGAAGATATGATGTGGTTTGTCCAGTTGAAAATGCCTGGGAGCTTCACAAAGCGTGGCCAGAGTCAGATTTGCATATCATTCCAGATTCAGGACATGCAATGTCTGAAGAGGGAATCAAGGATAAGCTTATTGAGTATACAGATAAGTTTTCAAAGCTATAGATTAGAAAAATATAGTAGATAGTGCAATAATTGCTCCCAAAAGAAAAGTGTTTGGATTGGCAATATCGCTAATAGCAACAATAACTCCTAATATAGATAGCTCCAAAGTCCTATCAGTTATTTCAGCTGAATTATTCTTTTTAGATTTTTTAGCCTTAGTAGGCTTATTATTTTTTTCAGAGAATTCTTGTATATTTTCATCCATTGCAATATTTTTTTTAGCTTCTTCTTGAGATAGTCTCAGTAGAAATGAGATATTCTTTCTTGTAGGATTTGCGATTTCAAAAGATTCAATTTCCTTCCTTAGTCTTAAAGCTATCTGCGTAGATTCTTCATTGTTTGCTATTTCAATTTTTGTGACAGCTCCATTAAAATCCTGATTTACTAGTTTTGTACTATCAGTTTGTGCACCATATACTGTAAGATAAAACCATTCTGACGAATACCATGCAGTTACATCTTTTAAGTTAATTTTTTTAGTACCACCTACATTAACTAAGGTTCCATTTTTTCTAGAATCGATATCAATATTATTGATAGTATTTTCTTGGCCAAAGGTAAAACAAGAAAAAAATAGAAATAAAACAGTTATTATTAGATTATTTTTCATCTAATGAATATATTATTTGTTTAGATTCATATGAAACACTTTATCGATGAAAAGCAAAGAAATTAGAGAATCGTTTATTAAATTTTTTGAGGGTAAAAACCATCATAAAATTTCCAGTGCTCCTGTATTACCTTATGACGATAAATCACTTTTATTTACAAATGCTGGAATGAATCAGTTCAAACCAATTTTTTTAGATACAGAAAAGCCAAAACATTTACGAGTAGTAAATAGTCAAAAATGTATCAGAGTCAGTGGAAAACATAATGATCTAGAAGAAGTAGGCAGAGATGGCTTTCACCATACGTTTTTTGAAATGCTCGGTAATTGGTCTTTTGGAGATTATTATAAGAAAGAAGCTATTGAATGGTCATGGGAGTTACTGACTGATGTTTGGGGCTTAGATAAATCACGTCTTTGGGTTACAGTATTTGATGATGATGATGAGGCGTATGATTTATGGGAAAAAGAAACAGATATTGATAAGAGTCGCATTGTAAGATGTGGAGCAAAAGATAATTTTTGGGAAATGGCAGAAACAGGTCCTTGCGGTCCATGTTCTGAAATTCATTATTATGTCGGAGATGACATAGACAATCAGCAGGCTAAGTATGTAAATAATTCAGATGAATATTGGGAATTATGGAATTTAGTATTCATCCAAAGTAATCGCTTGAAAGATGGAGCATTTGAAGATTTACCGAAAAAACATGTAGATACCGGCGCTGGATTAGAGAGAATTTGTTCAGTGTTACAAAATAAAAATTCAAATTATAAAAATGACTTATTTTCAAAAACTATATCTGATTTAGAAAAAATATCTAAGACAAGCTATCAAGACCATGAAGTATCTTATAATGTTATATGCGACCACATTAGAATGCTATCCTTTGCTATAGCAGATGGAGTATTACCATCAAATGAAGGTAGAGGATATGTTGTCAGAAGAGTGCTTAGAAGGGGATCGAGATTCGCAATGAATCTCAATTCCAATGAACCAATTTTATATAAACTAGTCGAGTCAGTTGTTTCTACAATGTCAGATACTTATCCAGAACTAAAAGATAAACAAAAGCATATAGAAAAAACTATTTTTAGCGAAGAGAAATCTTTCTTAACTACGCTAGAAAAAGGAATTATTCAATTTGAAAAAATAATTAAGCAATCTTCTTTTGACAGTATAAGTGGTGCTAATGCTTTTAAGCTATATGACACATATGGATTTCCTTTGGATTTAACAGAGCTTATGGCTTCTGAAAAAGGAAAAACTGTCGATATAAAAGGCTTTGAAGAAGAAATGAATAAGCAAAAAGAGCTTGCTAAAAAAAATCAAAAATTTGTTATAGATAGGGAAGATATTCAATGGAAATTTGTCAACAATTCAGCTCATTCAAGCTTTATTGGTTATAGCGAAAATGAAAGCTGCAGCAAGATAGTAAATTGGGCTGACAATGATAGTAATATATATATCATCTTGGATCAAACTCCATTTTATGCTGAATCGGGCGGTCAAATTGGAGATACTGGAATTATTGAAAATAAAGATTTTTCTGCTGAAGTGGTAGATACTCAGAAAAATGGAGATTTTATTATTCATATATGTAATCTAAAAAGGGGTACTATATCAAAAGATATGAATGCTTCTTGTGAGATAGATTTGGTTAGAAGAAATAATATTAGAGTTAATCATTCGGCAACTCACTTACTGCATCAATCTCTTAAGAGTATTCTAGGCAATCATGTGAATCAAGCAGGCTCTTTGGTTCATCCAGACTACTTAAGATTAGACATTACTCATCCATCTAAAATCGATAAAAAAGATATGGATGCAATCGAATTACTTGTAAATGAGAAAATTGCTGAAAATATATCTGTAGAAACTAATATAAAAGCTTTAGAAGATGCAAAAAAAGAAGGTGCTACTGCTTTATTTGGTGAAAAGTATGGAGAAGAAGTTAGGGTATTAACGATGGGATCTTTTTCAAAAGAATTGTGTGGAGGTACTCATGTTTCAACTACTGGAGAAATTAATAAGTTTATGATAACGCATGAAAAAGCTATTGCATCTGGGGTGAGAAGAGTTCACGCTATTACCGGAAAACATGTCAAATTATATATTCAAGATAGAATGAATACTATGAATAGCCTACAAGAAGCCAATGATAAGAAAGAGCTTGAGAAGCAAAATCAATCAAATATGTTAAATATTATTGATATCGATAGCATTATTCAAAATCAAACGTATTTAAATAGTATCGCATTTATAAATGAAGAAGTTGCTCTAGGTTCTATTGCTGACTTGAAAAAACTAAATACAAAATTAAGCTCAAAATTTACTTCAGGCATTGCAGTTTTTTCAGTAACGATGAATGAGAAAGCTGTAATCTCGGTAAGCGTGTCAAAAGATTTAATTGAAAAATCTGTATCTGCATCTTCTTTAGCAAAGATTATTGGAAAAGCTTTAAATGGTGGAGGTGGAGGTAGAGATGATTTTGCTACAGCTGGAGCATCCTCAGATTTCTCTTTAACTGAGATTAAAGATAAAATTAATAAATTGATAACATCTGAAATGGAGAAATTATAATGCAATTTCAAAAAATTGATAATTCATATATTATTTACGTAGAAAAAGGCGAAAAAATAATCGAGACACTCACGCAATTTTGTATTGATCATAATATCAATTCTGGCCAACTCTCTGGTATTGGAGCAGTAAAAAGTACGGACATAGGAGCGTACGACATAACATCAAAAGATTATATTCATAAATTGTTTAATCCTATTCATGAGCTATTATCTTTTCAAGGAAACATAGCCATTAAAGATGACGCGCCTTTTATACATGCACATATCACCTTAGGAAATCATGATATGGAAGTTTCGGGGGGGCATTTATTTGAAGCTGAAGTAGCAGCTGTTGGAGAATTTATACTACATAATTTTAATACAAAAACACATAGAGAGCTTGATAATAATATTGGATTAGCTACTTTGAGCCTCTGTAAAATTTGAAAGGAAGTAATGATGAGTAATTTAAAAGCACCAACTCCCGTTGGACCATATTCAATGTTTAGGTATTTGAGCGATAATTCTGATTGGGTTATGGCAGGATCCATTCCTATAGACCCCATATCTGGACAATTAAACAATGAGACAGTTCAAATGGAAGTCATACAAGTATTTGATAATATTGAAGCAGTATTAGCTGACAATGGTAAAACTTTAGCAGATATAAAAAAGTTTACTGTGTTTTTAATGGATTTGACCTCTACAGCACTAGTAAATGCTGAAATTGAGAAAAGAATCAAAGGAGAATATCCAGCACGTTCTACAATTCAGGTAGCAGGATTACCAATGGGAGCAAGAGTAGAAATTGAATGTTTAGGCTAATAAAAACATTCATTTTTAGTGCTATTATTTTTTCAAATCTTTTTTCTCAACAAAAAATAGATTTTCGTACAGAAGAAGAACAATTAAAAGACCCTAAAATTGCCTTGAAACGATCGTTAAGAATCCCAGGAACTGGACAGCTCTATAATGACCAAAAAATTAAAGGATATGCATTGATGGCTGGCGAAGTTTTAGCATTGTGGAGTTTTAATGAGAATAGAAAAAAATATAATAATTATGAAGATTCTTATGCAAATTCTAAAGATTACTATTTAAGAGAAAGAAATCGTTTTGCATGGATCGCAATTGGTTTATATTTTTATAGCGTCCTTGATGCGGTAGTAGAAGCGCATCTCGATAATTTTGATGAGATTGTTAAAGAAAGCGATCCTTTAAATAACATTAAGGAAAAAGATGGATAATAATAGAGAGCAATGGAGTTCAAAAGCAAGTTTCATTTTAGCTGCTGCTGGTTCAGCGGTAGGCCTAGGAAATATTTGGAAATTTCCATATATAGCAGGTGAAAATGGTGGAGCAGCTTTTCTATTTATTTATCTTATCTGTATTGTGCTGGTTGGTCTACCAATATTAAATATTGAGATTCTTCTAGGGAGAGCAACACAAAAAAATCCTATAGGCGCATTTAAGACATTGACTGATAAGCCTTTTTGGAAGTATGTAGGTGCATTAGGAGTGTTTGCTAGTTTTACAATTTTATCTTTTTATAGTATTGTGGGTGGATGGTCAGTTGCCTATACGTTTGAAGCATTAAAAGGAACATTTTCTTCTTTTGATAATCCTCAGATGGCCGCAGGTTTCTTTAATCTAAAAAATAGCAATGCTATGTGGGTTGTTGGTTGGCATACAGTTTTCTTTTTGATGATTGTTGGTATCATTTTATCTGGAGTGAGAGCGGGATTAGAGAAAGCGAGTAAATTTTTAATGCCAGTTTTATTTGTAATTTTAATGATTTTAGTAGTACAAGGATTAATGTTACCTGGAGCAGATAAAGGTACATCCTTCCTTTTTTCTCCAGATTGGTCAAAGATTAATCCACAAACTTTTCTGCTTGCATTAGGCCATGCTTTCTTTACGTTAAGTTTAGGTATGGGCGCAATGATGACCTATGGGAGTTATCTGTCCGAAAAAGATGATGTAGTTAATGCCTCTTATTTGGTTGCTTTCCTTGACACTATCATTGCTATCTTAGCAGGAGTTGCTATCTTTACAGTGGTATTTTCATCAGGATATGATCCTGCTGCAGGTCCTGGTTTAGTCTTTCATGTATTGCCACCACTGCTTGCACAGTTGGCGGGGGGTTATATTTTTGCATTATTATTTTTCTTATTACTTACGATAGCCGCAGTTACATCTGGAATTTCAATTTTAGAAGTTAGTGTTGCTTATTTAGTAGACGAGTTAAAGTATTCCAGAAAAAAAGCAACTTTGACAATGGGATTATTGGTATATCTCGCTGCTATTCCATGTGCATTATCTTTTAATTTATGGTCAGATGTTACATTGCTAAATACAGGCCTTACTTTCTTTGATGCAGCAGACTATCTTGCATCTAATATTTTATTACCACTTGGCGGATTCTTTCTTGCTATTTTTGCAGGATATGTATGGGGCGTGGATGAAGTTGTTAGAAATCTATTAATAGGAGATTCTAATTCAGTATATTTCGGAAATTCAATTTTTAAATCTCCTTCTTTTAATAAGTTATTTTCTTTCTTAGTTAGATACTTAAGTCCGATACTTATTTTCCTTGTATTTTTATATGTATTAGGATGGATTTAAGCTAAATGATTAAAAGGCTTTTCCCTTCTGAATCTTCTCGATATAAACATATTCAGAATTTTTTTCAAAGAATTGATGTAGATATAATTGATCGATTAGAGATATTTTTTCCGATGTGGATTATGCTTGCTTTTCAGCACTATTTAATCAAATCGTATGATACAATTTTTAATATAGGAATAGCAGGTAATTTAGATAGGTATTACATATTTTCGATGATTTCTCAAGACTGGATCAGTGTTGTAAATATCCTACTTCAGTCTATTTTATTTTTATGGCTGATGAACAGATTTGAGTCTTTTGGACCATTTCGTAGTGTGAAAATAGATTTCCAAACAAATTTTTTACTATTCTTATCAATCTATTCTTTTATTGGTGTTCTAATTTTCGGAAAAATGATGATTGGACTATGGTTGTTATTACTAGTTCTATACTCATTATATCGTTCAAATAGCATGCGTAGTAAGTTTTTATCCTTACTGTTAACTGTTGTCGTACTATTGCTATCTATATATCAAGATGAACCAATTTTGTCTACTAGTTCAATTGTCTACTTACCATTCTTAGTGACTACATTATTATTTAAGTCAAAAGAGTATTTCTATTATGCTCAAAAATATTTACCATTTATTCTATTTATATTTTTGTCTACTAAAGAGTTATGGTTTGGACTTCTAGGGCTAGGATATTTTATATTTTTTTATTCTTATTACTATTTCACAGCGAATAAAAAGTATGATTGGTTAAAATTTGATAGCCATTAATAATCTACTGGATTTTCTTATCTTTTTTGTTAAATTGTTCAATGTTAACCTTAATAAAAACTTTTTATCTTAAGAGTTTTATCACACTAACCATTCCAACCCTTACGCTCGGAGTTTTTTATGTCTAAAAATATTATTGAAAGAACATTAACATTCGACGATGTACTTTTAGTACCTCAGAAATCATCCGTATTACCTAAGGAGGTTGATTGTTCTACCTCTATTACAAAAAATATAAAATTGAATATACCTGTAATGAGTGCAGCTATGGACACTGTAACAGAGTCTGATATGGCTATTGCTCTTGCGAGACAGGGAGGAATTGGTGTTATTCATAAAAATATGAGTATAGAGAAACAAGCTCTAATGGTTGACAAGGTAAAGCGCTATGAAAGTGGAATGATTAAAAATCCCATAACTCTAGATGAGAGTAAACCAGTTGGAGATGCAAAACAATTAATGGATCAATACTCAATTGGTGGCTTGCCAGTGCTGGCAAAAGGAAAATTAGTAGGCATCATTACTAAGAGAGATATTAGATTTGAATCAGATCTAAGTGTATTAGTAAAAGATAGAATGACGTCAAAAAATTTAGTCACTGTTAAATCAAATACTACCAATGAAGAAGCTAAAAAAATATTACAGAAACATAGAATAGAAAGATTATTGGTAGTAGACAGTAAAGATAACTTAGCAGGCTTAATTACAGTGAAAGATCTCACAAAGAAAGAAGAATTTCCTAATTCTTCAAAAGATAAAAATGGAAGACTAAGAGTAGCAGCAGCAATAAGCGTTAGAGATGATTGGTCTGAAAGGATTAGCGCACTTGACTCTGTTGGTGTTGATGTAGTTGTAGTAGATACGGCACATGGTCATTCACAATATGTTTTGGACTTAGTTAAGCAGATTAAAAAAACATTCCCTGATTTAGATCTAATAGCTGGTAATGTTGCTACAGCTGAAGCAACCGAAGATTTAATTAAAGCGGGAGCTGATTGTGTTAAGGTAGGTATAGGTGCAGGATCTAGTTGTACTACAAGAATTGTTGCTGGAGTGGGAGTGCCTCAACTTTCAGCAGTTATTGACTGTGCTAAAGTTGGGTTAAAGTATAATATTCCAATTATTGCTGATGGCGGAATACGTTATAGTGGCGATATTGCAAAATCATTAGCTGCCGGTGCAAGCGTTGTAATGTTAGGTGGTATGTTAGCAGGGATGGATGAAAGTCCTGGAGAAACTATCGTCTATGAGGGAAGAAGATATAAATCATATAGAGGTATGGGATCTTTAGCTGCTATGAAAGAAGGCGGCGGTGAAAGATATTTTCAGCAAGAAAAAGATGAATTAAAATTAGTACCTGAAGGTATTGAAGGCATGGTTCCTTTTAGGGGTCCTGTAAATAATACGATCTTTCAATTAATTGGTGGATTAAAATCATCTATGGGATACTGTGGAGCTAAAAACTTAGCTTTATTCTATAAGAATAAAAAGTTTATTGAAATATCAGCAGCAGCTGGTAGAGAAAGTCATCCACATGAAGTCAGTATCATTAAAGAGGCGCCTAATTATCAGGGTCATGATAAATAGTTATTAAATAAAAAAAGTATTGATTATTGAGATTTAATCTCAATAATCAACAAAAGTATACTTAAATTACGCCATTAATAACTAGGGGATATCTATAATATTATGAAAAAAATAGGATTATTTTGGGGGAGTACGACTGGCAATCAAGAAGAAGCCGCTGAGGCACTTAAAGATCACATGGAAACAGAAGGCTATAAGGTAGATTCATACGACATTAGATCGACCGATCTGTCTAAAATGTTAGAATACTCCAATCTTATTATTGGTTGTCCAACATGGAATGTAGGTGAACTACAAGAAGACTGGGAAGAAGTATATCTTGAATATCGAAAACTAAACTTTAGTAATATTACAGGAGCGTTTTTTGGTGCTGGAGATCAAATATCATATAGTTTTAATTATTTAGATGCCGTTGGGTTGTTAGCAAAACCATTCATAGAAAACGGTGGTAAGTTAGTGGGGAAATGGCCTACAGAAGGATATGAATTTGATGAATCTGAAGCACTCGAAGGAGATAAGTTTTTAGGTTTAGGAATTGATAATGACAATGAAGAAGAATTAACTGAAGATCGATTAGCTGGTTGGGTTGAGCTTATCAAAGATAAGTTTCAGTAGTTATTAATATAGATTTAGAAGAAAGAAAAGTAAGAGTTAAAAAAATATTTATGCACTTAAAGAATTTAAGTAACTAGTAAGCCTTGATTTTTGTCTAGCAGCATTATTTTTATGAATTAAATTTTTGCTTGCCATCTTATCAATAAAAGAAATTGCACTAGCATAAGGTGCTGTTGCTTTCTTAGCGTCGTCCTGAGACATGACTGTTTTAATCAATGTTCTCATCTTAGATTTGTTCTGAGCATTGATTGCTCTACGTTTCAAATCTTGTCGATCTCTTTTAATTTGTTGTTTATGTCTGTCCATAAATAGCGTACGCAACTTATCCTATTCCAAATGAGATGTCAATAAATTTCTAGTTTTGATTATTGTTTTAAAATTATAGCAATTAAATTAAAGCATGAGTTCAAAAAATCTAAAGCAGATTCTAGAGAATGCACAAGCAAATGACTTTATAGCAATTTCAGAATTAATGACAGGTATTGAGACGGGAGTTTTATCTAGGAGAGAAGTTTCAAGTCATATTCTTAAGCACTCTATGAATTCAATTAAAATAGGTATTACAGGTCCTCCTGGAGCAGGTAAAAGCTCATTGATGAATCAATTAATTCCAAAAATAAGAGAAAAAAACCTATCTGTCGGTATTATTGCAATTGATCCATCTAGCCCTATTACAGGAGGCTCTTTCCTAGGTGATAGAGTTCGTATTAATAATGCGATTGACGATGATAGAGTATTTGTAAGAAGCATGGGATCTAGGGCTGAGCTTGGAGGTATTACAGATTTAGCGGAGGACTTTAGCGATATCCTAGCTTTCAGTGGCAAAGATATTATCTTTATTGAAACAGTAGGAGTAGGACAATCAGAATATAGTGTATCTGAAATTACAGATTTAACTACATTGGTATTTGTTCCTGAATCTGGAGATGAAATTCAATTGTTAAAAGCTGGTATATTAGAGCTAGCAGATGTATTCGTGGTAAATAAATCAGATAGAAAAGATGCCAATCTTTTGGTTCGATCAATTAATAATATTATTTCTGCCACTAAAAAAAATATTAAAAATGTACCTATTTTTAAGACGAGTTGTAAGTCGGGCGATGGAGTTGAAGATTTTGCAACAGCACTTATTGCTTATCATAAATCTATGCAAGATAATGAGCAGATTAAGCATCGCCAATTATCACGTTTTTCCCGTAGAATGAAAAAGATTATAGAAAAAGATATTATAAAAGAGTTTTGGTCTGAAGATAGATTAGCTTTTGTTAAAAACTTAAACAAAGAAGATATTAAGTTTAAATCTCCTTATCAAATTGTAGACAATATAAAGAAGTTGAAATGAGCAATAATGATATGTCAATAATTGACCATCTAGAGGAGTTTAGGTGGAGAGTCCTTAAATCTCTTAGCGCGATACTGTTTATGTCTATTATTACATTTAATTTTGCTAATGATTTAGTGGCTCTATTGATTGCTCCAGCAAGTCAAATTAGCGGAGAGATGAACCTCCAAGTTCTGACTATCCAAGGCATGTTTATGCTAAAGTGGAATTTAGCAATGATCGGAGGAATTATATTTTCAATGCCTTTTATTACAATACAAATCTGGAAATTTTTATCTCCTGGATTGTATGACAAAGAAAGAAAAATACTTTTACCACTCATTTTAACTGCTTTTGGATGTTTTATGTTGGGTGGATTTTTTGCGTATAAGGTAATCTTGCCATTTTCTTTAGATTTCTTTGCATCAATGATAACAGGAGGTATTGAGAATAATTTTTCTATTAATTATTATTTTAATTTTGTGCTAGCATTAATTATTGGTTCAGGAGCAATCTTTGAATTACCAGTGGCTTCTTTTCTTTTTTCATCGATAGGTCTAATCAATCCTAAATTTTTACGACAATATCGAAGAGAAGCAATAATGGGTACGGTTGTTTTATCTGCTATTATTACACCTCCAGATCCTATAAGTTTGATTATCATGTCAATACCAATGATCATTCTTTATGAGATTAGTATTTTTGTTTCATGGTTTGCAAACAAACTATTCAATCAAGATTTATAGTGAAAAAAATTCTTATTATAAGAATGAGTTCTATAGGAGATATTGTTTTATCTACGTCTTTTTTGCAGTCAGTTAAGACAAAATTTCCTGATTCTAAGATTGATTTCCTGATTAAGTCTGAATTTACTGATATTATGCGCCATAATCCCTTAATCGATGATTTGATTGCTTTTAAGAAAATAGAGGGCTTTAAGGGGTTAATAGCGCTTGGAAAGAGCCTTCGATCTAATAACTACGATATGGTTTATGATATTCATAGCGTATTTAGAACAAGAGTGCTTTCATTTTTTTTAAGAAATAATTTTTTTAAACGAATAAAGAAACCTCGCCTTCGACGATTTTTACTTTTTTATGGTTATCAGAATTTTTTTGAGAAAAATTTTAGCCATATCAAAATGTATCATTCATTATTAGGTAAAACTGACTCATTTCCAAAAACAAAATTATATCTATCTGATAAAGAAGTAGAAGAAACAAAAAAATATTTATTAAGCAATAATATTGATCAAAACTATATCACTATAGTGCCTGGTGCAGCATGGAGTCAAAAACAATGGTCTATCGATAATTATAATAGCTTAATGACTAGATTGATCAAGTCATTTAATTCAACAATTATAATTTTGGGAGCAACCAATGATGTTATATGTGATCAAATCATTAAGCATGATAGAATTGTAAATTTAAAAGATAAAACTAGTCTCAGGATGGCAATGGGAATTTTAGAATCTTCTGACCATACTATTGGGAGTGATACTGGGCTACTTCATATTTCTGAAGCACTAAATACTCCAGTAACGATGATTCTCGGTCCTACATCGCTAGAAACTGGCGCAAGAATTGTTTTGCCTGAATCTAAAATTATTGAAAATAAAAGCTTGTGGTGTAGACCTTGCTCTCAGAATGGAAGCAGACCATGCTATCGAAAAGAACAGTATTGCATGTCTGAGATTCATAGTGAAAAAGTATTTGAACATGTTAACAGGTCTCTTGCTTTATGAAGCTATTCTGGTTAGGTATTTATAATCTTATTTTCTATCCTATATTTTTTATAGTAGCTGTATTGCTATCTCCAATTAATTATAAAATTAGAACTGGTCTTCTAGGAAGATGGCATTCTTTAAAAAAATTAAAAGATTTTAAAGATATGAATCCTTCTTTAGATATATACTGGTTTCATGTTTCATCTTTTGGAGAATTTCAACAGATAGAATCAATTATTTCTAGTATAAAAAATAGTGACAATAATATTGGAATTATAGTATCATTTTTCTCTCCATCCGGATACAATAATGTTAATAATGATAATATCGATTGTAAGGTATACCTTCCATTTGATTTCCCTTGGTCTATTTTTAGGGGATTAAAGTTAATTAAACCTAAAAAAATTATTTTTGCTTCATATGATATTTGGCCGAACTTACTTCTTGCGGCACGTTTTTTACATATTGATACAATATTAATTTCTGCAAGAATCCACAATGATAGCTTTAAGCTGAGAATGCTAGGAAAGAGTATTTATAAAGCTATATATGGTCTTATTGATCAAATATTTACTGTGAATAGTCGGGATCTAAAAAATATGGAATTAATTGTTCCAGATAAGGTAATTAAAGCGATGGGAAATCCTCGTTTTGATATCGCATTAACAAGAGAGTCAAATGTTGATATTAAGTTTGATAGCGACTACAAATTAAAGAACAAACTATTTTTATTTGCTAGCTTGTGGCCTGAAGATGATTCAATACTTTTCCCTAGAATTTTTGACTTATTAGAAAATAATCATAATGCTAAAATTATTCTCATTCCGCATGAGTTGTCAGATAGGTCAATTAATTACTATCAAAAACAAGCTAGTAGAAAAAATCTGTCTTCTATAGTAGTAGAAGATTATATAGACTTATCAAGCCTCAAAGAACAGATTATTATTATAAATACGGTAGGTATTTTATATAAGCTATATTGGCAAGCTCATATATCATACATAGGTGGAGGATTTTCAAAGAATGGTATACATAATATTATGGAGCCAGCTGTAGCATCTAATCCCATAATTTTTGGACCAAATTATTCAAATGGAAACTTTTCAGAAGCAGAAGAGCTATTATCTACATCGGCAGCATTTACGATTAATTCTGATTCAGAATTAATAGAAGTATTTAATAAACTTAATGATGTAAATATGCATGCTTTATCAAGCACTTCTGCGAGGAGTGTTATGGAGAGTAATATAGGCTCTACGAGCAAGCTATTATCGAGCATATTGAAATGAGTAAATTATTCCAGTATAAAGATATTTTTCTTGTCCCCAATTTAATTACTTATGTAAGATTTTTATTAATCCCTCCAATGATTATCACCTTTAATCTTGATATGAAAGTCTATTTTTATATAATATTATTTATTTCCTTATTATCAGATTTTTTAGATGGAGTAGCTGCAAGAAAGTTAAATCAGCATTCAGAGTTGGGAAAAACATTAGATCCTATTGCAGATGGTACAACTTTATTTGCATTTATAATTTTATTAAATAGAAGGGGAGATATCGCTGATTGGTTTTGCATCTTCTACTTTGTTAGACAAATAACAATTTTGATATTTTCTCTTATGTATTTACCGAAAATAAAAAAAATATATGGTTCTAATATAGTAGGTAAGATCGGAGTATGTTTTCTTGGTGTTGCTTTGTCAATACATGCTCTAGATTTCACGCAATTTTTCTACTTAACAGAATATTTAATTATAATTTCTGCGATTCTACTCTTCCTTAGTTTGTTAGATTACTTACGTTTCTTTTTTGCATTAGGCTCTAAAAAATAAAACTTATTGTCATACTTTATAAATTGTTTTTTATATCAATAGATATTATATTTATTAGACAATATGGCAGACTTTAAATTAGTTTCAGATTTTCAACCATCAGGCGATCAGCCCGGAGCAATTGACGAACTTGTTGATGGTATAAAAAATAAATTAAATCATCAGACATTGTTAGGAGTGACTGGCTCTGGTAAGACCTATACGGTGGGTAAGGTGATCGAAGAAATTCAAAAACCTACATTAATTATTTCTCATAATAAAACTTTAGCGGCACAGCTTTATGGCGAGTTTAAGAGCTTGTTTCCTAATAATGCAGTAGAGTATTTTATTAGTTATTATGACTACTATCAGCCAGAGTCATATATGCCTATCACAGACACTTTTATAGAAAAAGATTTTTCAATGAATGAAGAAATTGATCGATTAAGATTAAAAGCCACGAGTTCATTATTGCAAAGAAAAGATGTTATTGTCGTTAGTTCAGTATCATGTATTTATGGGTTAGGTTCTCCGAAAGAATGGAAGAACCAAGTAGTCAATTTGAAAAAAAATAATCCAATAAGTCGCAGAGGTCTTACAGAGGCTCTAATTGACATATATTATAAGAGAAATGATCAAGTTTTAGAAAGATGTAATTTTAGAATTATGGGGGATATTTTTGAAATATTTCCAGCATATGAAGAAAAAGCTGTTCGAGTTGATATCTTCTCAGATACTATTCAATCTATCGTCATTTTTGACCCATTGACAGGAGAAGAAATAGAAGAAGTTGATGAATCAAATCTTTTTCCTGCAAGACATTTTGTATCAGATAAATCAAAAAATAAAAAAGTTATTAAAGAGGTAAAAAAAGATTTAAAAGATAGAGTAGCATTTTTCAATAAGAATGAAAAATTTTTAGAAGAACAGCGTATAACTCAACGTACTAATTTTGATATAGAGATGATTGATGAGATAGGTTATTGTTCAGGTATTGAGAATTATTCTAGATATTTTGATGGAAGAAAGGAAGGTGAAAGACCTTCAACGTTGATAGACTTTTTTCCTAAAGACTTTTTAACTGTTATTGATGAGTCTCATGTAACTCTTCCGCAGATAAAAGGTATGTATAATGGAGATAGAAAAAGAAAAGAAAACTTAATTGAACATGGATTTAGATTGCCAGCTGCCTACGATAATAGGCCGCTTAAAGCTGAAGAGTTTGAAGCAATTCAAAATCAGGTAATTTATGCCTCTGCAACACCAGCGCAAAAAGAATTAGAATTATCTTCTGGAACAGTAACAGAATTAATTAATCGCCCAACAGGTTTAGTTGATCCTGAGGTCATAGTCAAGCCGTCTCTTGGTCAAATTGATGATCTAATTAGTGAAATAAAGATTCGTACTATAAAGAAAGAGAGATGTCTAGTTACTACCTTAACTAAAAAAATGTCAGAAGATCTGTCTGAATATCTAAGCACTCAGGGAATCAGAGTTAGATATCTTCATTCTGAGATAAAAACTATTGAAAGAGTAAAAATTTTAAGAGATCTGCGTTTAGGGGAATTTGATGTGCTAGTAGGAATTAACTTATTAAGAGAAGGGCTTGACCTTCCAGAAGTTTCTCTTGTTGCAATTTTAGATGCAGACAAAGAAGGATTTTTAAGATCTAAAAGTTCTCTCATTCAGACTTCTGGTAGAGCAGCTAGACATATAGATGGTAAGGTTATTTTATACGCTGATAGAATTACAGATTCAATGCAGTACCTACTTGACGAAACTGACAGAAGAAGAGCTATTCAGCTAGCCTTCAATAAAAAAAATAATATCATTCCAAAATCGATTAAAAAATCAATTGATGAAATAATGGAAGCTACGAGTGTAGCTGAATCATTTAGAGATGGAGAAATTGAAATTAAAAGAGATGTCAAAACAGATAGATTTTTAAATGAAGATAAAAAAATTGTTTTAGAAATGCTTGGACAAGAAATGCTAGAGGCTGCTGATAATTTAGAATTTGAAAAGGCAGCAAACTTAAGAGATGAAATAAAGAAATTAGATAAAGAAATTAGGATAAGTAGCTAAGAGGTTAACTATGAATATTGAATTAATTAAACAAAAAGCAGGAATTATTGGCGAAAGCGATGAAATTAAGCATGTTTTGCATATGGTTGGTCAGGTTGCAGATGTAGATATTTCTGTTTTAATTAACGGGGAATCTGGAACAGGAAAAGAGCTTATAAGTAAGGCAATACATCTAGGAAGTAAAAGATCGTCTAAGCAACTAGTTATTGTTAATTGTGGAGCTATTCCAGAAGGTATCATTGAAAGCGAATTATTTGGACATAAAAAAGGCGCTTATACAGATGCTAACGAATCTCGAAAAGGCTATTTTGAAACTGCAGATAAGGGAACAATATTTCTTGATGAAATTGGAGATATGCCCTTAGAAACTCAAGTTAAAGTGTTAAGAGTTTTAGAAACTGGTGAGTATATGCGAGTGGGAGATTCTGTATCAAAAAAAACAGATACTAGAGTTGTAGCTGCAACCAATAAAGACTTGGCAAAACTTGTCAAAGAGGGAAAATTTCGACAAGATCTTTACTATAGGCTTAAAACTGTTACAATTAACCTGCCCCCATTAAGAAGAAGAAAGAGTGATATTCGATTACTAGTTGATAGATTTGCATTACAGTTTAGCAGAACAAACAGTATTAAGTATAAAGGATTTACTCCAGAAGCAATCAAGGTAATGCAAAAATGTGATTGGCCTGGAAATGTAAGAGAATTAAGAAATTTTGTTGAGAGTGTATTAATTTTACAAAAAGGTGAAAGAATTACAGGCGAAATTATTGAAAGGCAATTAGAAAATGAAAATATGACTGATTTTTCTGACAATACTGCATTACCTGTTTTAGTTAATAGAGATCCAGATCAAGCAGAAAGAGAATTGATTCTAAGACAATTATTATTCTTAAGGCAAGATGTTGAAGATCTAAAATTATTGCTAAAACAATCTGATTTTTCCGCATTAAATTCTCCTAGAAATATAAATGCAAATTTTGAAAATCGTATTCAAGATAATCAAATTAGTAGCTTGGACAATGATCATTTGATCAAAGGAGATGCTATTGGTGCATTTAATACTAGAGACTTAGAAAAAGAGATGATTATTCGTACATTAGAACACTTTAATAATAATAGAAGAGCTGCTGCAAAATCATTAGATATGAGCGAAAGAACTCTTTATAGAAAAATAAACGATTATGGAATTGAAAAAAAGATTAACAAAAGTAATTAGTCTCCATCTAATTTTTTTATTATTTGGATGTGCTTATTATTCTATGGCAGGATCAATTCCTGCAAATATTAGCAATGTTTCTATTCCATTGTTTGTCAACGATACACCAGAATTTGAGTTATCGGAAAAACTGACATCAGAGATTGTTCAACAAATTAGTATTCAAAATGTTATAAAAATAACAAATGATATTGATAGTGATAGCGTTATTGACGGATCAGTAGTCTCTGTTTCAGATGGTCCTTATGCATTTAATAATAATGAACAAGTTAGTGAATACAGATTCTCACTATCTGTAAGAGTTTCTTGGATTGACAATGAAGATGATAGCAAATTGTTTGAAAAAACATTCTCTGCATTTGGAACATATAGTATTGATAATGACCCTTCTTCAGACGGGCTAGATAATGACAATGATGGTGTTATTGATGCAGATGATAGTGATGAATTTGGAGATTCAAGAGAATTGGCGATTAATGTTGCAATTAATAAAATTGCAGTTGATATTGTGAACACAGTTCTTTCAACCTGGTAAAGTTATGAGCGAAATAAGCGTTAAAAATTTAAAAAATTCTATTGGAAAAGAAGTCCAAGTTAATGGATGGGTATACAATATAAGATCAATTGGAAAAATTTGGTTTGTAATTGTAAGAGATGGTTCAGGATATGTGCAATGCGTAGTATCAAAAAATGACGTATCAGAGAAAGTCTTTGCTCTAGAAAGTACACTAACTCAAGAATCTTCATTGAAAATTAAAGGAACTGTACAAGCAGATACTAGATCTGATAGTGGAGTTGAAATACTTGTCACCGATATAGAGGTAGTTCATATATCTGAAGAATATCCAATTGCATTGAAAGATCATGGAGTGAGTTTTTTGATGGATAACAGACATTTATGGCTAAGATCAAAAAAGCAATTTGCCATTATAAAAATCAGACAACGATTGATTAGATCAATTAGAAATTTCTTTGATGATAGAGATTTTGTATTGGTAGATTCACCTATTTTTACAGGCAATGCAGTGGAAGGTACAACTACACTCTTCGAGACAGATTATTTTAATCGTTCTGCATACTTATCTCAAAGCGGTCAATTATATCAGGAAGCTGCTGCTATGGCATTTGGAAAAACATATTGTTTTGGCCCATGTTTTAGAGCAGAGAAATCAAAAACTAGAAAACATTTAACAGAGTTTTGGATGGTTGAGCCTGAAATGGCATATTGTGATATACATCAAAATATGGATATTATTGAAGAATTTATGTCTTATATCATAAGAGATGTTCTAGATAATTGTTCCGATGAATTAAAAATTTTAGAAAGAGATGTGTCAAAATTATCTAATATTTCATCTCCATTCCCACGTATATCTTATGATGAGGCTGTAGATCTTCTACATAAAAACAATCATAAATTTGAATATGGAAGCGATTTTGGAGCACCAGACGAAGAAATGATCGCAGCACAATTTGATAAGCCTGTAATGGTTCATTCTTGGCCTCATGAAACGAAAGCATTTTATATGAAAAGAGATAAATCTGATAAGTACGCTTTGGGAGTTGATGTTATTGCGCCGGAAGGTTATGGTGAAATAGTTGGTGGAGCTCAAAGGGAAGACGACTATGATGTATTAGTAAAACGTATTGAAGACCACAATCTGCCAATAAGCGCTTTTAAGTGGTATCTAGATTTAAGAAAGTATGGCTCAGTACCTCATTCAGGATTTGGTCTTGGATTAGAAAGAATGGTTTCTTGGGTCTGTGGAATTGATCACATTAGACAAACTATTCCTTTCCCTAGGACCATGGGAAGATTGGAACCATAATGAAATTTGCAGGAAGAATAGCCGTTTTTGGCGGAAGAGATATTACTGAAGAAATTTATAACGACACGGTAGAAATTGGCAAGCAAATGGCCAATGAAAATTGGTTAGTATTTTGTGGTGGAGGTGAAGGAGTTATGGAGGCTATCGCTAAGGGAGTTTCAATGAATAATGGTGTATGTATCGGAATTCTTAAAGACAAAGATTTTAAATCTGGAAATGAATTTTTATCTATTCCAATTTCAACAGGACTTGATATTACAAGGAATGCATTAATTAGCTATAACTGTGATGTTGGAGTTGCGATTTCTGGAGCTTATGGAACTTTAAGTGAGATAGCATTTACATTGGCTCAAGATAAGCCACTTATTTCATATAATAGCTGGGATGTTGCAAATTCGATACCAGTAGATTCTATTAGTTCATTAATCGGTGAAGTTAAAAATTGTCTCAATCAATAAAAGTCGGCCTATGTCAGATTAATCCTATTTTAGGAGATTTTGACTACAATTATGAAAAACTATTAGATAGTTATAATGAGGCTATTGATAACGGAGCAAATCTAGTAGTATTTCCTGAGATGGTAACTACAGGATACCCTCCACAAGATTTACTTTTTTCAGAATCTTTTATTAGAAAAAATTTAGAAGTATTAGACAATTTTTCTAAAAAGGTTTCTTCTCCATGCATAGTAGGATTTGTTGATCAAAAAGACGGAAAATTATTTAATTCAGCTGCAATTTGTGAGAATGGAAAGATAGTTAAAACTTATAATAAAATTCTTTTACCTAATTATGATGTATTTGATGAAAATCGCTACTTTGAAAACGGTATTGATATTGGTGATTTTACAATCAATATTAATGGTACGAGCCTGAAGTGTGTTGTACAAATATGTGAAGACCTATGGGAAGACAACTATGATAGAAAGCTTTCTGACGAGATTGTTCAAATGAATCCTGATCTCATTATTAATATTTCTGCTTCTCCGTATCATAAGAATCGTAAAAATGTACGAAAAGATTTAATCATGAAAAAATTTGGAGATGCTAATTGTCCTTTTATTTATTGCAACCTCGTTGGAGGACAAGATGAGCTTATATTTGATGGAAATTCTATGGTATTTAACTCAGATATGAAATTAATAGCTGAAGGAAAAAGTTTTGAAGAAGATTTAGTGATTGTCGATACAAATTCTAACTTACTAGATAGCCGTAAGGTAGAAAATGATAGTGAAATTTATAGAGCTCTAACGCTCGGAGTTAAGGATTATTTTTCTAAAACAGGTCATCAAAAAGCAGTAATAGGCCTAAGTGGTGGAATAGATTCTGCTCTGGTGGCATGTCTTGCAGTTGATGCACTTGGATCAGATAATGTTTATTTGATATCGATGCCTTCACGATTCTCTAGCGAACATAGTAAAACTGATGCAAAAGAATTAGCTAAAAATTTAAATGCTAATTTTGATACAGTAGATATAGATGAATTATTTGAGAAATATCTAGATGTACTTAGCCCTAAATTTAAAGGGTTAGAAAGTGATGTTACTGAAGAAAATATTCAGTCAAGAATTAGAGGAAATATCTTAATGGCATTTTCTAATAAATTTGGTTGCTTAGTTCTCTCTACAGGTAACAAAACAGAGCTTGCACTAGGATATTGTACTCTTTATGGAGATATGAGTGGTGGATTATCCGCTATTGGAGATCTATCTAAAACGGAAGTTTACAATCTTGCAAAATGGAAAAATAAAACATCTAAGAATATTATTCCTCATAGCTCTATTTCAAAACCACCATCTGCGGAATTAGCTCCAAATCAAGTAGATCCGTTTGACTATGATTTAATTAGTCCTATTGTTGATAGGGTAGTATTGGGCGAAGATATATCAAATGATATAGCCGATACTGATCTAGGCAATATTGCTATAAGAATCAATCGTAATGAGCATAAAAGAAGACAAGCTGCACCCGTATTGCGTATAAGCAAGAAAGCCTTTGGAATGGGCAGAAGAGTGCCGATAGTGAATCATTTTGATGAATGATATCAGCTTAATTCGCAACTTTTGTATTATTGCCCATATTGATCATGGAAAATCAACTTTAGCGGATAGGCTGCTTGAAGATACTGGTACTATTTCTAAAAAAAATATGAAAGCTCAGGTTCTAGACAATATGGAGCTAGAGCGTGAAAGAGGTATCACGATTAAAAGCCATTCAATTCGAATTAAATATGAAAACTATATATTAAATCTTATCGATACTCCAGGACATGTTGATTTTACTTATGAAGTCTCTAGAACATTAGCTGCTAGCGAAGGAGCACTATTAATTGTTGATGCCGCACAAGGTATTGAAGCTCAGACTGTTACTAATTATTTACTAGCTCTAGGTAATGATTTAACAATCATTCCAGTAATCAATAAAGTAGATTTACCTAATGCAGATATTGAAAATGTAACGGATCAAATTATTGAGCTTACAGGCTGTGACAAAGAAGATATATTGCTTGCTAGCGCTAAAACTGGAGAAGGTATTCAGTCAATAATCGATACTATCATTCATAAAATTCCTCCACCAGAACCTCCAAAAAATGATGCCTTTAAAGCATTAATTTTTGACTCAATTTATGATAAATATCGCGGCGTTGTCGCTTATATTCGTGTTTATGAAGGATCTATAAGTCGAGGCAGTAAGATTAAATTTTTTTCCCACAATACTTACTATGATATTGACGAAGTTGGCCATTTTGTAATCGATAGAAAAAAATCTGATTCCTTGCAAGCTGGAGAAGTAGGTTATATCATTGCAAATGTGAGAGATATAGAACATGTTTTGCCAGGCGATACAATAACAAATGTGAATAAGCCATGTAAGGACGCGCTTCCCGGTTTTCAAAAAATTAAACCAATGGTATTTTCAGGATTATTTCCAGCCGATTCTGCGGAATATGATGACTTACGTACTGCGCTTGAAAAATTAAAACTAAACGATGCTTCTCTTGTGTTTGAGCCGGAAGTAAGTGATGCGTTAGGTTTTGGATATCGATGTGGTTTTTTAGGGTTGTTACATATGGAAATTATACAAGAAAGACTTGAAAGAGAATTTAATCTTTCAATTGTAACTACTAGTCCAAATGTCAAGTATTTAGCAAATCTTAGAGATGGTAGTCAAATTGAAGTACAGCGACCTGCCTTGTTGCCAGAGCCAAAAATATTAGAAAGTATTATGGAGCCAATTGTTACTGCAGAGATCTTAACTCCAGTAGATTATATTGGAAATGTAATGAAAATTTGCCAAGAGAAAAGAGGAAAATATAAATCTACTTCTTATCTTTCTAGCTCTAAAGTCCAGTTAATTTATGAGCTACCTTTAGGTGAAATATTATTTGATTTTTATGATAGTATCAAATCTGGATCAAAAGGATATGCTTCATTTGATTATACTTTTAAAGAATATAGAGAAGGTAAGCTAGATAGGCTTGATATTCTTATTAATAAAGAGCCTGTAGATGCCTTGTCGATGATTTGTTCAAAGAAAGATTCTTATCATAGAGGGTTAGCGCTTTGTCAAAAACTCAAAGAGTTAATTCCTAGACATCAAATCCAGATCCCAATTCAAGCATCTATTGGAACTAGAGTAATTGCACGTACTAATATTGCTCCGTTTAGAAAGAATGTAACTGAAAAATTATATGGCGGAGATGTAACTCGAAAAAATAAATTATTACAGAAGCAAAAAAAGGGAAAAAAGAGAATGAAAATGATTGGAAGAGTTGAAGTTCCACAAGAAGCATTATTAGCTGTTTTAAAAATTTGATATGATCCAAGATTACTTTAAAAAATCTAAATCTCCTTTCTATAGCTTTGTCATTACCCTACCTATTTTCCTAATATATGAATTAGGAATTTTTTTAATGAGAGATACCGAGTTTAGTTATATCAAAAATGGCGCCGATGTATTAATAGAGAACGCTATTTCTACATTAGGATTTGATATTTTCTATGTAGTATCTACGTTATTTTTATTCATATTTCTTGGCATAGCCTATTATCAGAAAAAAGAATATGATTCTTTTAAGATCCATAAATCTTATTTATTTATAATGTTAGTCGAATCTTTTTTTTATGCTTTAATATTATTTTTTATACTCGGAAGCATGAGTCTTTATCTGATGGATTCTTCTGTTGAAAACATGTATTTCAATCTAATCTTATCACTGGGAGCTGGAATTTATGAGGAGTTAATCTTTAGGGTATTTTCACTTTATATTTTTTATCAATTAATGAAATTTATCTTTAAATCAATGAGTGATTTTTCCTCATTATTCTTCGCATTAATATTGTCAGCTATCCTATTTTCTTTATTTCACTTTACAGGCACAGAGGTATTTACTCAAAATGCATTTACAGTTCGATTTATTGCTGGGATACTGTTAGGATTTTTATACATAAGTAGAGGTTTTGGTATTACGGCTATTGCTCATTCATTTTATGATATATTTGTTATTTTTCAGTTAACTTAGTATATGAAAAAAATAATATTTTTTATCCTGTTTTCGGGATCAATTTTTGGACAGTCTATAATTGACACGTTATCCGTAACTGTTTATCCAGAGTTTTCATATCCTGGAGTAGCAATTGAGTATAAATTTGATACAGACTCAGTGTCACAATACGACTTTCAAATACCTAGCGGAATCGATTCTGTGTTATATACAATATCAAGCAATGAATCTGAATTTGAGAAAATCGTAGAAATAAATGACAATACTTTGACTACAATAAAGCAAAGTGGTAATCATACTATTTATTTATTTTTAGAGAAGTTTATCAAGGATCCAGGTCCTAGAGATTTTTTATACTTATTTGAGTCTGCTGCTGATGTAGATGCTCTAATATTTAGTTTTCAAGTACCGTTTGCTGCAAAAGATTTTCTTGCTGATGCAGGGGGTATCAAGTTAGAAAAAATTCGCGATCAAAATGGATTAACATTCATGCAGGGTATAGATAGCAATTATTCAAAATTTGGTAAGAAAGCACTATTTTTTAGTTATTATAATCCACACGGCTTTACATCTATTCAATACGCTGCTAATATAAGCACCGAAAATACACCTCTAGAGCCACCAACGACTGCAAGCGAAAGATTTATCAGGTATCCCTTTTTAACATGGGAGCCAATGGCTATTTTCCTATTATTAACTTTAGTATTGGTATTTTTATATGAACTATCTAATAGAAAAGAAAAAAATAATTAAATATTTATCACTTTTTATTTTTTGCATGGCAATTATTAGCTGCGATATAAAAAAGGATGCAATCGGAGCAAATGATGATCTAGTTGTTCTTGCTGCTAAGGAAGATAGAGATGATATACTAAGTTTATTATCTATTGTATTTAATGATACACTTCTAACACCAGCTCCAGAACCATTTTATAATGTAAAGTTTGCAGATCCGAGTAGCTATGATGCGCTAAAAACTCAGACAAATTTAATTATTGCCTCTATTGGAGACTATGAGCTGAATCCTGCAACTAAGCTTGTTAGAAATTTATTAGGAAAAAAAGCATTTGAGAATACACTGGAAAATAATCCAATTGTTTTGTCTAGAGATCAATTTGCTAAAAATCAATTATTTATGATATTAAGTGGTGCTAAAGAAAGCGATATCAGAGAATATTTATTAAAGAATGGGAATTCAATTAAAAATAAATTTGATCAAAATTTTGATAAAAAACAGTCTCAGTATTTTTTAGAATCTAAGCGACAGGAAGATATAGAATCTCAATTGCTATCAGATTATGGATGGACTATCAATCTACCTTGGGGTTGGGAGATGATCAGAAATAATCCAGACTCAAATTTTGTATGGATTGGCCAAGAAATGCCATTTAGATGGATGGCTATACAATGGAAAGATGGAAATCATTTTTCTGAAGAAGATGCGATTGATATAGGAGATAGCTTTCCTCAAACATATTTCAAATCACAACAATATAACAAAGAATTTTTATCAATTGATTGGGTAGACTATCGAAATGATGCAGCTTATAGGTTGTCTGGATTGTGGGAGTCTATTGATCAGGCAAAAGGTGGTCCATTCGTAGGATATCTATTTTATGATTATGCATCCGATAAAACATTTTATGTTACTTATATGGTGTTCAATCCAGGTGGAAGAAAAGCATTTTATATGAAACAAATGGAATTATTCTCTAAAACATTAGAGACTAAATCATGAAAAGATTAGTCATACTTCCCACCTACAATGAATCAAAGAATATCATTAATATTCTTGATACGCTTTTAAGTCTAGATATAGATCTAGATATTTTAATTGTAGATGATAATTCTCCAGATAGTACAGCCCATATTGCAAAAATATATAATAGTAATAATGTTTTTATAGAAGAGCGAGCAGAGAAAAATGGATTAGGTTCTGCCTATATACATGGTTTTAATTGGGCCTTAAAAAATAAATATGATAAAATTATTCAAATGGATGCTGACTTATCACATGATCCGATTGAAGTTCCCGCTATGTTTAGTTTGTTAGATGAATATGACTTAGTTATAGGTAGTAGGTATCATGGTGGATTACGAGTCATAAATTGGCCAATTAGTAGACTATATATCAGTTATTTTGCCAATCTTTATGCAAGAATAATTACAGGAGTACCCGTTAAAGATTTGACTGCAGGTTTCAAAGCATGGAATTCTGAAACATTGCGCTTAATTAAATTTAATGAAAGTTCATCTCAAGGCTATTGTTTCCAGATCGAAACATCATTTCGAGCTCATCAAAAAGCTTGCAAATTAATTGAACATCCAATAGTATTTACAGATCGCACTATTGGCGAATCTAAAATGAGTAAAAATGTAATGATTGAAGCAGTTTTAAAGGTATGGCTATTTGGATTTTGGAGATTATTTAAACTAAAAAAATAGATGAAAAAACATTATTTAACTTTCGAAAAACCTTTAAAAGATTTAGATCACGACATTGAAAATTTAATTTCTATTGATTCTGAATCTGATAAGCTCAATCAATTAAAAGCAGAGAGAGATGAAAAAGAAAAAGAAATTTTTTCCCAATTAGGTGCATGGGAAACAGTACAAATTGCTAGACATCCTAACAGACCCTATACTTTAGACTATATTGATGCTTGGTGCGATGATTTTATTGAGCTTCACGGTGATAAGGCATTTGCCGATGATCATGCTGTAGTAGCGGGAATTGGCACAATTGGAAAACACAAAGTTGCTATTATAGGACAGCAAAAAGGCAGAAATACAAAAGAAAATTTATATAGAAATTTTGGAATGATGAAACCTGAGGGTTATCGTAAAGCCTTGCGTGTAATGAAAATTGCAGAAAAATTTCACTTACCTATCGTTACTTTGATTGATACTCCAGGAGCTGATCCAGGTATTGCAGCAGAAGAAAGAGGTCAAGGATTTGCTATTGCTAACAATTTGATAAAAATGGCTTCTATAGATACACAAATTTTATCTGTAGTAATTGGAGAAGGTGCTAGTGGTGGTGCTTTAGGTATTGGTTTATGTGATAAAATGTTAATGCTAGAAAACACTTGGTTTTCAGTAATTAGTCCAGAAGGCTGTGCTTCAATTTTGTGGAAAGATTCTTCAAAAGCTCCAGAAGCAGCTGAAGCTTTAAAACTCAGACCTAAAGATCTCATGGAGTATGATATCTGCAATATGATTATTCATGAACCAGTAGGTGGAGCGCATCGTCATTTTGATGAAACACTTTTGATTGTAAAAAATGCTGTTATTGATCAAATTGATTCTTTTGAAAAAGATGATAGTATGACTTATTTAGATTCTAGAGTAGCTAGATATGATAAGTTGGGTGTTTTTAGAGAGTTTTAATAGAAGTCAAAACGATAGTCTTCAATTTCAGACTCATCACGCAATGCTTGCAACCAATGACCCCAAATTAAGTTTTGTCTTTGAATAATTAAGCTGAACTTTAATGACTCTTTCTTTTCTTCAAAATCTGATTCATTCACTTGATCTATTTCTAATACCTTAATAAATGTTTGACCTCTTAGTGTTGGAAGTGGACCAAGTACGTCATTTACATTAGCATTAAGTAATGCACCTGATACATAGTTACTTTTTCCAATAGACTCAAAGCTTCCTACTAAATTTCCACTATCTTCTGCAATATATTCAAAGCTAGAATTATTGCTAGCTATGTCAGAAAATGTTGTTTCACTGTCGAAGTCTTTGGAAATATTTTGTGCAATATTTTTAAGATTTCTTTTTTGAGTTTCTGCTAAATACTCTGCACTTAATTCTTCTTTAACTTTTTCAAAATCTATTGTTTCTTCTTTTACTATAGAGTCTAAATAGAAAATAACGACATAATTATCATTGCTTACCACATCAGATATATCGCCAGGATTACTATTAAATGCAAATCTTACAGCATCTCTCGCTACTCCAATGCCCTGAATAAAGATTGATTCTTTTTGTACTCCGCTTGCATCATTAATAACCATTCCTAAAGAATCTGCCAGTTGAACAAATCCAGCTTCTTTAGCATCTAAAGAAAAAATACTAGCCGTATCACTTAAGTCGCTCTCAGTATCTTTCCCTGGAGCTATAGATAGAAGAATGTGAGAAGCATTTACTTGCTTTGTTCCATCTTCTAGTGTTTTTTTGTCATTCACTTTAATAACATGATAACCAAAATTTGTTAATACGGGACCAACTAATTCGCCTGAGTCAGCTTCAAAAGCTGCTTTATCAAATTCTGATACCATTTTACCTTGCTCAAACCATCCAAGCATTCCACCTTTTGGTAAATTAACGTCCATACTATTGCTAGGATCTTCAGTATACATATTTGCTATATCAGCAAAGTTTTCACCCTGATTGATACGATACATTAGATTTTCAGCTTCAAGTTTTGTACGGAATGAATCATTAGCACTAGAAACTATAGGCCACTTAACATATTTCATATAACGCATTTCTGACTGCTTATAGTCTTCAATATTTTCATTATACAATTCAGTTAATTCTTGGTCAGTAGGTCGACCTAACATCATTCCATCAAAGAAATCATTGCCATCTAAAGCTTTTTCTGTGATATGTAGTATTTCAATTTTATAGTTTAGAAATCGAGATCTATAGCTATCTATAATATCTTGCTCTGAAGTAGAAGCGCTATTAACTACTAATTGCTGAAGTTTATAGTTTGGAAGATAAACATCACGCATAAATTCTTCAATTGGACGCCAATCCAATTCTCCTGGATTTAAGATTGCATCCATATATTTTTCTAAGTCAAATTGTCCACCAGTTTGAAAGGCAGTACTTCCTCTTAAAAATGCAGGAGGATTATTTTTCAATTGATAGAGAACTTCTTCATCGCTTATAGCAATATTATTCTTTTCAATTTGTTCTTGTATTAATAAGTCTTGTATGATTCGTTCCCAAACTATTGCTCGAATGTATTCTCTATCTTCATCAGTTATATCTTGAGGAGATTGAGATTGTAATCTGGTAACTTCATCATTAACTAAACGATTAAAATTTTCATATAGAATTGGTCTACCATTCAATGATCCAACATGACTTCCATTTTGTTGGCCAAAAATATCACCAATGCTAGCTCCACCTACAAGGCCACCAATAGCCATACTTATAACGAAGAGAACTAAGATAGTCCACATCACTACTTGCATTCGATTTCGCATGTTTGTAATAATTCCCATAAGGATGGAATTTATATAAGCATAGATGTGAAAGCAAAACTATTTAACATAAAGTATTTAAGTGATTTTGTTTAAAAAACTCCTTATTATTGTTTCATGCATTTCTTACTACTTATATTGCTATTAAATCTGGGTATTTCTCAAGAGAAAACAATTGAATTAGAGGACGTCTTTAATGGAACCTTTAGCTCATCAGGGATTGGAAGATTTGATTGGATAAATGGAGAAGATGCTTATTATTTTTCTCAATCTGATTCAGATGGAAAGCATTTTTATAAGTATAATATAGCTTCAGATGATACTACAAAAGCTTTTTCAATCGATTCTGAAGTAATAGATCAATTTAGTTCAACCTTCAGTTCAGATCAGACAAAGCTATTACTAAAAACTAATAATGTTAAAATATGGAGACATTCATCTTACGGGACTTATCATGTATATGACATTAACAGCAATAGTATTCAACCAGTTTCTGATGAACCAGATAGCTTGCGTAATGTAAAATTTTCTCCTAACAGTGAGCATGTATCTTATATAAGAAATGACAACAATATTTATATATATTCATTAAGCAGTCTCGAAGAAACTCAGGTAACCTTTGATGGAAGTGAAACAATTTTAAATGGACATTTTGGTTGGGTTTATGAAGAAGAGTTTGGTAGTTATGATGCCTATCGATGGAGTCCAAATAGTCAGTATATAGCTTTTTGTAGAGAAGATCAGTCTATGGTAAGAAAATATCCACTTATTGACTATGAGACCAAATATCCTACAGTGAAATATATATATTATCCTAAGGCAGGAGAAGATAATCCTGAAGTTTCCATTGGCTTGATAGACATTGTAAATCAACAATCTGATATCCGCACCTTACCAAAAGATTCCTATTATATTCCAAATATACTATGGCAAAGGAATAGTAATAATTTCTTTGTTACTACATTAAATAGAAAACAAAATGATTGGAAATTATATAGACATGATATTGATACCAATCAGAATACTTTAGTTTTAAATGATAAAAATGATACTTGGATTGATGCATTTGATTTCTTTGGAATGTCAGGTGTTTTCAGTATTGATATACTGAATAATGGAGAGATTATTTGGATGTCTGAGCGTGATGGATTTAAACATATCTATAGAAGCCGTACAGATGGAAAGTTTATCAATCAAATTACCAGAGGTAAATGGAAGGTAAATGGAATCAATGCTATTGATGAAGAAAATGAGATCATCTATTTCAATGCAAAAAAAGAATCTGAGATGGAAAACCATGTTTATTCTGTCAGATTTAATGGTTCTAGGCTAAAAAGACTTACAAAAGAAGAAGGGAGTCATTCCGCTTCTTTTTCTCCAACAAAAAATTATTTTATTGATACCCATTCTAGTTTTACGAGAACTCCTAAAACTGTCTTAAGATCAAATTCTGGTGCAATTAAACGAATGTTAGCAAGTACAGACAGGAGTAAATTTGATGATTATGGATTTACATATCCTAAGCATGTAAACGTATTTACTGATGACGGTACTAGATTGAATGGTATTATTACGTTACCCCACAATTTTGATTCTATGAATCAATATCCAGTTATTTTGTATAATTATGGAGGACCTGGATCTCAAATGGTAAACAATAGATGGGGAGTTGGAAGGCATTCTTTTCACCAATATTTTGCACAAAGAGGATTTATCATTTTTTCATTTGACAATAGAGGTACCGGAGGCAGAGGGAAAGCTTTTAAAGACCTTGCTTATGGGGACTATGGAAAATATCTTGTTATTGACCATATTGCTGCAGCTAAATACTTACAAAGCCTAACCTATGTCGATGGAGATAATATTGGAGTATGGGGATGGAGTGGTGGAGGTTATTTGACGAATATGTGCATGACTTTAGGTAGTGATTATTTTAAAGCAGGTGTATCTGGTGCTCCAAACGTAGATCCATTATTATATGATACAATTTGGACAGAAAGATATATGGGTCTTGTTGATGAAAATCCTGAAGGATACAAGAATGCATCAGTTTTAACCCACGTAGACAAAGCAAAAGGTTTTTTACTTCAAATTCATGGTAATGCAGATGACAATGTACATCATCAACATTCCCTTCAATTAGCTAAAGCATATGCAGAAAAAGGCAAGCATATGGAAATGTTTATATATCCTAATGCTCATCATGGCTTAGGTAATAATAATTTTCTGACATCCGAAGAGACAAAAATTGATGGTTGGGCAAATTACAATCATGCATATAGAAAGATAATTAGTTTTTTAATGGAGCATTTATCTAATAAAAATCAAGAATAAACTAAGATAAAGATTGATTTTTTTGAAGATCTTTTTTTTCAGCTTTTAGTGCAATCTTTTGAAACTTTCTCATAGAATCTTTATGCTCTTTTGTAATCTCAATTAATTCATTGGCCCAAGCTATATCAGCATTTCCCACTAATTCATCTAGTCTATCAATAGTATTAGTAAACATTTTTGGAAGGAATGATGGGGTAGGAGATCCACCGGTACCTTTAGCTTTTGTTTGATGTCTATATGGGTCAGGTGCTCTTAGAATATACCCAACTACCATCTTATAATGATCTATGCGATGTTGAATAATCCATCGAACAGAACTCGCAAGACTCTTCTTTAAGTTTTTATTTGATTCAATGGTATCGAAGTAGGAAGAATTTTGTAGTTTTTCGCGAGTTTTTACAATCATTGCGTGATGAGCGGGAGGTCTATATCCTACCCTAAATGATTTAAGAAGTTTTGTAAGTGAATCAATCTGACAATCATCAGGTAGGTCTTTATCTGCTATAAATCCTTTGCTTAGAATATTTTCGATAATACAAGCATCTACTTCACTATCACATACATATGCTTGTGTATGTTTACCTACTCCTGTTATTTCGTCTGCAATAGGGTGATAGGAACTATTAGCACCTGTTTGTCCGTGAAGTCGTGTAATGTAGCGACCTTCCATGTTATATTTTTTACTATAAGTATCACCGCATCCTTGAAAAAATAATCCCTCATTATCATAGATGCTTCCCTGATTTCCATAGAGTCCTTGAATAAAAATACGCACTTCTTTATTGTAGAGTAGCGGTTCGCTGACTTTCCACATAGCATTAAAGAGCTGATTGGATTGCTTCAAAGCAAGTTCTATCTTTTCGAGATTTTCAGCTATGTTATTGCCATCGATAGCATCCAATGAATTCTGAATCATCATTTTTGATGTACGCTCCATTGCAAGATGCGTCATTCTAAATCCTTGTTCATTTCCATCAAAATCATGGAATGAGACTACGGGCTTAATTGATCTTATATAATCAATAGTATCTTTCATGTTATCTAAATTATCTAAACTGTAATCTGGTAATATTCCTGATCGTAGTACATAATCTGCGGCATATTCAAATTCAGCTTGCTGACCTGTAATTCTTGAGGATAAAAGTAATAATCCAGATAAGGGCCAAGGAATAAAAGAACATGCTTTTTTCCCTCCATTAAAGATTGGTTCAATTTTAATACCATTCGCCAACCAGGAAGTCCAGCACCTTATATCTGCAATAAGTTGAGCAGATTCTCTGGTAGGCATTTCAATATGCTTTTTAATATGCGCTATAAAATGATCTATTAAGCTATGATCTAATAGCATGACTTCACTTAATAGTTGCTTTTTTCCAATAAGGCCAATTTTTCCGTGATTGTGTACTGCCATCTCACTGGCAAGGTCGCTAATACTAGAAAAAGGGTGCGGTAAGGGTTGTAGAGTGCTATAAGGTAATGTAGAATTAGGCTGCCAAATTAATTCAGACGTTTTTTGAATCATAGACGCATCAAATTTTAGATTAAAGCACGTTTCAGTAAAGTCGATTCCTTTGCCTAGGTAGGGAAAATCCTTATCAATTTTAATAGTAATATTTTGCTTCATATTATTTATAATATATTATCAATGTAATTAATAACAGATTGATCATCCCATTTGGCAGATCCCACATCTTTTACTAAAATTTCACCCGAACTATCAACTATGAAGGTAGTTGGAATACCGCGCGTGCTAAATAATTCATCGTCAGTAATTATTTTATATAATGGTAATTTTGCTAAAGCTTCATCTTTTGGTATATAATCGATAATAGTGTCTCTGCTTTCTTTAGATAAATACAGAAAAACAATATCTTCATTATCTTTATACTGCTCATATAATTTGACCATTGATGGCATTTCTGCTAAGCAAGGATTGCACCAAGTTGCCCAGTAATTGATAAACAATGTTTTGCCTTTAAAATCACGTAAAGAGAACTCAGATCCTTCTAAATCTTCGAATTGTAATAGGTTGAAATCAAAATCAACTACAGTAGTAGTCATCTCTTCTAGGGTTGGCGCTTTTAGCTCTGGCGCTTCCATGAGTTCTTTAACATAAGAAATAGCTACTGATTTATAGTGTCCTTTCCATTTTTCAAGTTCTTGATTGAGATTGTATTGTTCATAAGATAAATAAGAGAGAGTAATAACCATTAATACTATAATTATGTATAAGTTCTTTTTGCTCATGGTTACTGATAATATTGTAGTTTATTCTAAAAAACTAGTTAAATTTGTTAAAATAACTTCTCAATATGGAAAAAATAGGATATATATTAATTACAACTTTTTATCTTCTCGTTTCATATCTAACCTTACAAAATATAGAACAATTTTATCCTGACGGCTTATTAGTTCTACTAATCTATAGTGGTGTATTTATGTTATTTTTGAAGGTATTAAAGGAAAGATTAAACAATAAAGAAGATGATTATTATTCTAAGGAGATAAATAAATGATTGTTGTTACTCAAGAAAGTATAGCCCATAGATCTATTGCCAAAACATTAGGAACTGTTCATGGACAGTCTATAAGAGCAAGACATATTGGAAAAGATATTCTTGCTGGATTAAGGAATGTTGTTGGTGGAGAGATTACAGAATATTCTAAGCTAATGGCAGAGTCCAGACAGCAGGCAATGGATCGCATGATTGCCAACGCAGAAGAGCAAGGAGCTGATGCCATTGTAGCGGTACGATTTACAACATCAATGTTGCAGCAAGGTGCTTCTGAAATTTTTATCTATGGGACGGCTGTAAAGTTAAGCTAATGCATACTATCCCTAAAAATGTCGCAAATTGTTTTGCAGTTATTTTTTCTTATGAATTAAGTGATAATTTGGATGGATACTCTTCTATGGATCAAGATACAATCGATGCAGTGCAATTTATCGATGGTTATTTGGGATATGAAAAATTTGGTGATGGCATCAGCAATGTATTTATTTCATATTGGAAAGATATGAATAGTGTTAATCTTTGGAAAAAAAATTTACTACATATTCAGGCTAAAAAAAAAGGCCCGACTTGGTATAAAAATTATCGAGTTCAAATTACAGAAATACACCAAGATATCAATCACTAGACATATGGATCATAAAATATTTAAAGTTAATCATCTTCATTTTTATTTTAAGATATCTTATATAAATAATACCTTACATGAATTAACTTTTTCTGATAGAAAAAATGATTTAATTAACCCACAATTATCATTAAAAATAAATGAAGGTAAACCCTCTAAATTTGCAAAAGATATACAAAATCAATTAGATCGTTATTTTAGGGGGAAATTAAAAAAGTTTGATATTCCATTGAATGTCAATGGCAGTGATTTTACAAAAAGCGTCTTAAAGGAGATTGGTAAGATTCCCTATGGTAAAACAAAGAGCTATAAAGAAGTAGCAGAAAAGATTAAGAAGCCAAAAGCTGCGCGAGCAGTTGGAAGAGCTAGTGGCGCTAATCGCATTCCTATTATCATTCCTTGTCATAGAGTGGTAGGTAGTAGCGGGGAATTAGTTGGATATAGCGGAGGCGGAGGTCTTTTATTTAAATCTTATTTACAACTATTGGAGAAAAAATGAAAAAAATGATTGGTGTTATTGCTATAATATGTAGTTCTTTTTTATTTGCACAAGATCTTGCATGGAATCAAGAAATTGTCACCTTTAAAAGTGCAAATCCATTTTCTTTTGAAGGGATTATTACCGATTTAGATAATCAACCTATTCAAGAAGTTTCGGGCATATTGACCCTTCCTGAAAACTTTGATTCGAGCAAGAAATATCCTTTAATTATAGGAGTAGCGGGAAGCCTGAATTGGTCGCAACATCACTTGGATTACTTAGGAATGTATCAAGAAATGGGAATAGCCACTTTTCAATTACAAAGCTTTGATAGTCGTGACGTACAATCGACCGTAGGTACACAAGTAGAAGTAACAACTGCAATGGTGATTTTAGATAGTTATCGTGCTTTAGAGACACTTAGTATCCATCCTAATATCGATATAGATCATGTAGGAATTACAGGGTGGAGTCTTGGAGGAGGAGTATCTCTATATTCTGCCTGGCTACCGCTTATTGATGCGATTAATAATAGAGAGTTTATGTTTGCGGCACATTTACCTATTTATCCACCATGTCTAAGTTATCCGTATCCTGCTTCGAATATGCAATTTAGCGCGGCTCCTATCCATATTCTTATTGGAGAATTAGATAGTTGGGTTCCAGCTGTAGCGTGTACAGAATTGCTAGAAAAAATGGAATATAGTGGGCTTCCAGTGAATATCGATATGACAATCTATGATAATGCACACCATTCATTTGATAAGAGAGATACAGAGATTTCAGTAGTAGAGAATGGATATAGCTTAGGAGACTGTCGCTTTCCAATGAACGAAGAAGGGTCATTATTATTAAGTGAATATTGGAAGATTCCTATTAATACACCTTTAAGACAAAAATTAGCATTGATGACATGTGCAGGTAGAGGGCCTAGTATGGGAGGAAATACTGAAGCACGTGAAGCATCTTTCAAATTTTCGGCAGAATTTTTTACTAAACATCTGCAAGAATAATATTTAAGTTCTTACATGGGGAAACAATCTAAAACATTCATTTTATTATTTCTTGTTACTAGTTTTATTGTTTTTTTAATCAACTCGTTCTTAAAGCCTGCTGATATTCCCTATGAAGGAGAAATTTCTAGTTTAAATGTTCAAGATACTGTTGAAGTGTATTTCGACGACTATGGAGTACCAAGTATTTTTGCTTCCAATGATGCCGACATGTTCAAAGTTGCTGGTTATATAGGAGCAAGAGATCGACTATTCCAAATGGCATTTATGAAATATGCATATAAGGGCGAACTAAGCTTAGTGCTCAATGATACATTGTTTGCAGAAGATAAATTTTTACGTACACTTGGATTTGAAAAAATTGCTAAAAAGAGTCTATCAAAAATTCCAACTGAAACACTACAACATCTCGAGGATACATGTTACGGTATTAATGCTTATATAGAGACCTTGTCTCCCTCAGACTATCCATTAGAGTTTAAACTGTTAGGCATCGAAGAATTACCAACTTTTGAGCCATTAGATATAGTTGCTTTATCTACAATGATGGCATGGGAATTGCAGGGCGGATGGGATTCAGAATTATTTTTTGGTGCGATTAGCGAACAATTAGGACCGGATTATTTAAATGATATATTACCATCTTACAATGAAAACTTTATTACCATTGCTTCAAATGATGTCTTGCTCAAGAGTTATCAAGATTTTGCAAGCGATACCAAAAGAATTAGAGATGTTCTTAAAACAGACAGAGATGGTTATGGATCAAATGCATGGGTAGTTTCAGGAAGTAAAACAGAGACAGGGCTTCCACTTTTAGCAAATGATCCTCATTTAAGCTATGGACAGCCTCCTTGGTGGTATGAAATTAGATTAAAGAGTGATAATTACAACTTTGGAGGGTATGGTCTTTATGGATTTCCATTACCTGTGATAGGCCATAATGACCACATTGGTTGGGGTTTTACTAATGTAATGACCGATGACATGGATTTTTATATTGAAACACTCAATGATGACAATACGCAGTATTTATTGGATGGAGAATGGAAAGATTTAGAAATTGAAGAAGAAGTAATACATTTAAAGTCTGGGAACACAAGAACTGTTACGATTAGATCAACCCATAGAGGTCCTATTGTTAGTGATATTCATCCTGATGCGAGAGGAAAAGGGAAGGCAATATCTTTTAAATGGACAGAGTTCGATGCATTTGATGAAACGACTGCATTGTTTAAGCTAGCCAAGGCAACCAATTGGGATGAATTTTCAGAAGCATCGAAGCTGTTTGGAGCACCTGGACAAAATTGGACTTATGCAGATAAAAATGGCAATATTGGATGGAGACCTAACTCTAAAGTTCCCATCCGATTAGGCGGAGAACATTTAGTGCCTTTTGATGGGAGCACGAGCAAGCATGACTGGACAGGATATGTTCCTTTTGATGAAATGCCATATTTATATAATCCTGAAAAAGGATACATATCAAATGGGAATAATAAGACTATTGACGAGGATTATCCTTATTACATTTCTCGATATTGGGCAGATCCTAGTAGAGGAGAACAAATTGACAGAAGATTAAGAATTGATGACAAATTAGGAGTAGGAGATATGAAATCTATTCTGAATGAAATTACCTCTCCATTTGCTCAAGAATACTCAAAATTATTCTATGAAAATTATACACAAGGTTTCTCTGTTAAAGGGGATGAAATGTATGATATTTTAAACGGATGGGATGGAATTGAATCGTTAGATTCACATGCTGCAGTAGTTTTTCACACTATTTATATTCATCTAATACAAAACTTATTTCAGGATGAATTACAAAGTTTTGGGAAAGATTCTTTTGATACGTTTTATAGCTTAAAATATATCCGTTCATTAGCTATTCGAAGTATTTTTGATGGAGAGGCATCGTTATGGATAGATAATGTACTATCAGACAAAAAAGAAACATTAAATGATATCGTTAATCAATCTTTTGATGACGCACATGATTTCCTCACTAAAAATTATGGCAATCCTAGAGAGTTGACATGGGGTCAGGTGCATCAAGTAACTTATCGTCATCGATTAGATGGAGATCCACTTGTGAAGAAATTAATTCATTTTAGTATTGGTCCTTTTCCAATGTCTGGATCTGGAATGACACCAAGAGCTGCTAGTTATTCAGTTAGTAGTCCATTTGATGTCAGAGCAGGATCTTCTATGAGAAGAGTCATCGACTTTTCTAATTTTGATAATGGACTAAGCATTCTTCCAACGGGTCAATCTGGTGTATTCAAATCACCGCATTATAGCGATCAAACTTCTCTCTATAATAAGGGAGAGTTTAAGCCATTTAAATTCTCAGAAACTGCTATTAAAGAAGATAAAAAAATGCGAAAGCTTATCTTCTTAAATAAATAATTTATCTTGCTAAGCCTATTAACTCATGTTTAAACTCTATCAAATGAAGAACTTTTTCGACTATTATTATTTTAGAAGCAGGGGGACTGTAGAGGCCTAATAATAGGACTATATAAAAAACTACAAAAACCCTAGCATAACTCGCTAGGGTTTTTTGTTATATGGAGGTAAAGATGAACAAAGATATAGAAAAAAACAGAGATAGAATTGATACGATTGATAATCAAGTATTTAATTTGTTAATCGATAGATTAGATGCCGTGACAACCATTGGACATATTAAAAAAAAAGAAGGATTTCCTGTATTAGATCAGAATAGAGAAAATATAATTTATACAAAAATTGATGCAAAATTTTCAAAAATAGAGGCAGATTTTTTAAAAAATATTTATCAATCGATTATTACAGAGTCAAAAAAAGTAGAGGAGAAATAATGACTGATTGGACAAAAGATTCATGGAAAAACTTTGATATAAAGCATATTCCTGAATACAAAGATCAAAACGAGTTAGATGAAGCGCTAGGACGGTTAAGCACATTTCCACCATTGGTATTTGCTGGAGAGTGTAAAAAATTGAAGTCAGAACTAGCAAAAGCGGTAGAAGGTAAGGCCTTTTTAGTTCAAGGAGGCGATTGCGCTGAAAGCTTTAAGGAATTTAATGCCAATAATATTCGAGATACCTTTCGTGTTATTTTACAAATGAGTGCCGTTATCACCTCTAAAATGAAAGTACCTGTTGTTAAATTAGGCAGAATTGCAGGACAATTTGCAAAACCACGATCATCGGATACAGAAACAATTGATGGGATAACATTGAACAGTTATTACGGAGACTCAGTGAATGGTATAGAATTTACAGAAAAAGACAGAAATCCTAATCCTGCACGATTATTACATTCGTATTCACAGTCAGCATCTACGTTAAACCTGATAAGATCTTTTGCCCAAGGAGGATTCGCAAATTTACGTAAAGTCAATTCTTGGAATATGGGATTTGTTAAGGCGAGCAAGGAAGGCAAGAAATATGAAGAAATTGCAAATAAGATTACAGAATATTTAGATTTCATGGATGCTGTAGGTATCGATACAGAGAAAGTAATTGATTTGAATACAGTAGATTTTTATACAAGTCACGAAGGGCTACATCTTCCCTATGAAGAAGCCTTAACTCGAAAGGATTCTTTATCTAATGATATTTATTGTACTTCAGCACACTTTATTTGGATTGGAGATAGGACACGTTTTATTAATAGTGCTCATGTAGAGTATTGTAGAGGTATTAGCAATCCTATCGGTATTAAATGTGGACCATCATTAGATCCAAAAGAATTGATTAAGATTATTGATACAATTAATCCAAGCAATGAGCCGGGTAAAATATCATTAATTTTTCGTTATGGAGAAAATAATATTGAAACACATCTGCCTAAATTAGTAGATGCAATTAATAGTCATAAGAAATCTGTATTATGGATTTCTGATCCAATGCATGG
>JABHGE010000027.1:0-52395 GCA_018672235.1 Fidelibacterota bacterium
ATTTCTAATCCGTAGGTCACAGGTTCAAATCCTGTCCGGGGTACTCTTTTCTCTATCGATAAAGTCATTCATCAATTGCTGTAATATAAACCCAGATTTTTCATTTAGATGAATATGATCACACAATAAGCTTAGTCTATATTTCTCTCCAATACGAGTCCAACTCCATCCAAAAATATAATATAATATAACAGCTCTTAATCCTCTAAATCTTCTCCACTCGCTAGTGGTATATGGCACGCTATTATTTATATCAATCATTTTATCAAACTGTTTGTATAAATCAATTAGAGTTAATTTATACTTCGCGGATAAATTTCTTATAATATTGTTATGTGATTGTACTACTTTTATAATCTCAGCTTCAGGCTGCTCTCCCAACCAAGACAATGTACTTATTCCAATTCTAGCATTGGTCTTACTTTGGATTGCTATAATAAATTTTTCTAGTTCTGATGCATACCAATCAATATGGGGCGCTTGCGGTAGTCCTTTAGTAGAAATATAGTACTCCTGGATATGCTTAATCTTTTGACTACCTATTGCATCATTTGTCCCAATTAAGATTGTCACATAATCAGGATTATATTTAATAATTTGGTCTATCCGTTGATTTAAGTTCCATGTTAAATCTGCATTGATACCTGCATTGATATATATCTTTGATTGATCTTTCTGTCTTAGAGTGCTCACCCAGTCATATCCAATGTGCCCATGGGTAATACTGTCACCACAGCATACAACAACTGGCTTATCATTGCTCGGATCAATCTCAAATGTCCCTGCGGCCATATCTGGTAATTGCCATGACTTTCGAATTAATGGAAACTTATAAATGTTGGGTATTATATTATTTCTAAAAAAATAAAGTATAGAAATAATAAATAGTATGGCTACAGAAACATATAGCATGTTATTAACGATTTAGTGAACCTAATGTGTTTTTAATTTCTGGAGAAATTTGACCAATCGAATAGGTAACCTTTGTTAAATTTTTTATGGGATGATTCATGGTGTGATAAATCTAGATGAAACTATAGCGAAAAACTAGTGGATTTCTGGAAGCTTAAATGCTGCAACTCGACGATCATTATCAACTGCATATAAATACCAATGTCCATGCATATACGCCGTAGCAATGCCGTCAGTATTGGATACATCTTTCAAGTATAGCGTATGCATATATTCAAAAGATTCCCTATCAAAGAGATGAAATTTATTATCTGTCTCACTTTGTTCGGTAACAATCCAATAACCAGTAATGTTAGATGTTTGAACGAGTGCTATTCCTTCAGGATCTGCTGTAAATACAAAATCTTGGAGTTTTGCACTTATGTTATCACCGCTATTCAAATCAAGAACAGCAATCTTATAATGTTCTTTATTTTCATCTGCAACCAATAATGTTTTATTAGATGAATCAACCATAATACTTTCTACCTGATAGAGAGTTTCTTCTCCAAATATTGTAGAAGAAGTTATAGAAAATGAATCTTTTTCATAAAGAAATTCAAAAGATATAATTCTATCATTTTTAGGTGTATCATATTCATAACTATCTGTGATAAAAATTTGATATACTCCATCTGACTTTTTATAGCTTGTAATGCCATATGGTTGACGTAAAATATCTGTTCCGAAAGTACCAAGAAATTTCATTGAGGTATTAAAAACAGCTACTTGGTGTGTATCTCTTTCAGTAATCAACACTAATTGGTCATCAACAATATTAACTCCATTAGGGTAGGCATTAGGCCTGTCAATTGTCTGTTTTAATTCACCGCTCATAGCATTATAGATATATAATTTATTGGTATCTTTCCCGGTTACAACTATGACATGTTTTCGCATTAGAAACCCTATACTATCAATACCAGCATCTGCGACTGATTCGGTATAAAATAATGAATCAGACAATATGATTTTATCATTAGACTGACAACCGTATGTGAATAGTAATACTATTGATATAGTAAACATATTGACCATACTCTTAAAACTATAGGTCATATTAGAATTGGAATTGGAAGTTTATTCCAAAGGTTGTAGTTCCGTCGTTAGAGCGAATATTTGGTGAGACCATCAATCCATTAGTAGGTGCAAATTCCATTGCAATTAATGCATAGTTAGTATCATCATTTCCAGAGACCATATCATATTTAGCTACTAGGGTCTGTTTAGCCTTAATAGAATAGTTTAAGTAAAGAGAGGTAAGGCTATCATTATAATTGCCACCTAATAGTCCAGAGTCTTTTAATTGATTCCATTCTGCTCCAAGGCGCAATTTGTCCTTCGCATAACCACCGAATACTCCAAATACTTTTTTAGTATGTTCTCCTGCTGGCTCTTCTGGGATAGTTATTTCACCGTCTCTATCGTAAGGCTCATGAGAAAATACTGCTCCAATATTAAATCCATCTGATTTGGTTAGATTAGTATTTCCATAAATAAGTTGTAAAGATAATTTCTTATGCGAATCTGTCTCTGATTTTTTATAACCAGTACCATTTGTAACTAAAATACTACCATAAAATTTATCTTTTGACTGGTAGTATCCTATCCCCATATCAGCAGGACTAGAATATTTAAAACGATCCATAATAGTTTTATCAAGGTATCGTTTTCCCCAATTTGTCTCTTGAACTTTAAACATATTCATACCTTGTAAGCCAATAACAACTTTACCGTTGAGTGTTTTCCAATCTACCTTTGCATTTTTAAGATAAATATTTTGAGGAGAACTATTTGTATCTACATCTGTTTGAATACTTACTGAAAGTTCCTCAGAAATTGACTTAGAGAATGTTAAATAAACTCGCTTTAAAGCAAATCCATCTACTTGAGCGCTATCATCCGAATTGGTATAATCAAAAAAAACTTTTCCATTAATATCTTGTGCAATTAATGTTGAGAAAATAAGCAATAACATTATATGCCATTTTTTAATTAGTAATATCATAATTATATGTCCTCTGTTTTGAATTGTAATTGAAATTATTAAAAAAATATTAGAAACATGTTAAAATTATTCAACAATATCTAGTAATTCCATTTGAAAAATAAGAGTAGAGGATGGTGGGATGACATATTCTCCGAGTTCTGCGCCTGGAATTCCTCCATCTCCATACGCTAGATTATAAGGTACATAGAGCTCCCATTTTGATCCAACAGACATCAGTAATACGGCTTCTTGCCAACCTGCAATGAACCGTCCTACTTCAAGCGTTAACGGTTTTCCTGCATCGTAACTACTGTCAAATTTATGTCCATCAATTAGATACCCGCTGTAATGCATGACAACCGTATCATCATAATCTGGAATTGCACCAGAACCTTGTAGAATAACTTTATATTGTAACCCACTACGCTCACGAACAAGCACTCCTTCTTTCATTTTATTTTCATCTAAAAATTCTTGTCCTAACATTTTATTCTCTCTAGATAATTTCTTGGCAGATTCTGTAGCAAATTGCATTTGGTCTCTCTCTATTTGTGAGGTTCTTACAGTAAACTCTCTTAATATTGTTTGTCTATCTACGTTATTTATTCTTGGTTCTTTGTTATTTAAATAATCATTTAATCCCTGCTGAATAAGATCATGATTAAATTCAGCCTCAGGTAAATTTTTTCCCATGACACTACCAATTGAATAACTTAATGAATCTTCAAAAGTAATCATTAATTGATCGTCAGCTTCATTGACTGCATTGTTATCGGTAGAACATGCAGCTATAGATAATATGAGAATGACTATGATGCCACTAAACATCCATGAGATAAAATCTTTAGTATTTATGTCTTTTAATTGTCTATAATATTTCATTCTTTATAATATTTGTTAAGTATGCTTGTGTGTGTGATTCTATAATTTTTAACTAGAAGAGTAAAGTAAAATTATCTACCATCCTTATAGCCTGTATGCTCATCCATCATATTATTTAATCCATATAAACTGCTAAACTTTATCAATAAAGAACTAGGTAATAGCGCTCTCAATAATACAGATTGATTCATAATCCATGGAATTTTAGGTGAGTGAAATCCAAAACGAATTGCTCTATTCACAATAACTTTTGCAACAACATCATGAGATTTAATGCCTGGTGCGAATATGGAGCCTAAGATATTTAGCTTAGTTCCTTCAAATAGCCCTTTTTTCAAAAAATTAGGGTGAATAGAAGAAAATCTTACTCCTTTTTTATTCATCTTAATGGCTTCTAATCTTAAAGATTCTGTTAGTCCCATTACGGCCCATTTTGTTGCAGCATATATTGCTAGTTTAGGAGCACCAATTAATGAAGAGGCTGATGAGATATTAATAATATGGCCTTTATTTTTTTCTAACATTGCAGGCATAAAAGATCTAATAGTATAAATCATAGACGTAAAATTAACATTAATCATATTTTCTAATTCTTCATCTGAACGATCTAGCATATAGCCCGTATATACTGTTCCAGCATTATTAATTAAAATATCAACATCTCCAATATCTTTTTTAATGATTGCTGCATTACGATAGACCTGTTCTTTGTTTGTCACATCACAAACCTGAGAAAATACATTATGTCCTTCAGCTTTTAGAGACTTAACAGCATCTTCTAAATCGTTTGGCTGAAAATCCCAAAGGATAACTTTAGCATCTTTTTTGAGTAGTCGTTTAACGGTTGCGAGTCCAATGCCTTTAGCAGCTCCGGTGACCAATACAATTTTATTTTTAAGATTCATAATTATAATGCACTATACCATTGTATACCATATGCGAGAGAAACACTAATCATCAACCCTAACATCAATCTAAGGAAATCCTTATATAGCATTGGGAAGATAGCTTTTTTGTGTCGACTAGTGTAGGTTAGTTCTCCATAACCAATAGACATCCAAATTCCAAGCTCTCTACCTGCTAACATTCCCATAAAAACAAATGTAGTACTCATTGGAATATTATTCACTTCTTTAAAATAGTATAATACAAAGCAATAGACTAAATCAATCAGTGTAGCAGAGCGAACATATCTTGTATTAGTTTTTGATAAGACAATTTCTTGTATTCTTCCACCGCGCTCATAAAACATAAATGCTAAACCTAGAAGCATTGTACCAATAACAAAAAATTCAAAGTAGGAATCTTGAACAGAAGAATATCTTGGTAAAAATACCATAATATTTGCTAAATCATGTTTTAGCCATGTTGACCATAACCAACCTGTAGTCACCCATTGGCCTATTCTCCAATAGTTATTATTTTTATTTTTGCCTTTTTCGCCTTCATTCAGAAAGTACTTACTAATTAGATACCAAGATCCCCAAGCAAAAACAAACGATACCGCATAGCCTAAAAAACTTTTTAATAACATCTTCTCCATTACAACCGATGATGCAAATACAGATAGCACTAAAAATGTGGTAGATACTGGTATTTTTAATCGCGTCAATGCTACCAGAACTAGTGGGGCTACTGCATGATACCATTTTATATCTATTGGTGGGAACTTATCCAATCTTCCAAAAGCTGGATCACCGCCATTGAAACCTTGTAGCATAGTTACTAGGAAGATAGATCCCATATATGCAAACATCCAATACCACTTGATATCATTATTAGACGAAATATATGTTCCTAATGTTTGAATACTGTCGTTAGCTGTAACTGCATAGACAGCGAAAAGAAATCCGAGTAGGGACCAAAGTGTAAGAAAGTCCATTTTATGCCCTTTTAATTAAGTTGAAATAATATAATGAAATTAATAAACATTACTTTGCTCCGGAGGAGAGACTCGAACTCCCGACCTGGTGATTAACAGTCACTCGCTCTACCAACTGAGCTACTCCGGAATATGATTTGGAATTTTTAATATTATTATCGAAAAAACAAGGAATATTACACCTCAAGCTCAATAATTAAATCTTTCGATAAATCAAACTGTGCATGCTTATATACATCTTTTGATATAATAACTCCATCAAATTTAGTTACTGACCCAAGATTAGCATGTGTAGACTTTAATCCACCCAAGTACCAACGCTTGTCACTAATATAAATAAGGTCTCCTGGATTACCTTTAATTTGATCCATATATTTCTGCGGTAAACATACTTTATTATTCTCATCTTCAGACACTATAATCTCACTTCCAGGAACTGTAATAGTAATACCAGCATTTGGATTTACTTTCGAGCCTTTGAAATATTCAGCTCCGTCCCTAATTGTCCAAAGAGTTAATCCCTTAATATTATCATAATTTTTTGGTGGTTTTGTTAATAAGGTTACAATCACTCCAATAGAAACGCATGCTACAAGATTATATAATGCTCTGATATAGGAATATGGTTTTGCTTCTACAAATTCAATTCCATGCGCAAAAGGAGTAATAAGCTCAAAAGGATACATTAATCCTAATACAATAAACATTGAACCCACTACGAAACTTAATACAGCTGCTTGCGCAGAAAAACGTTGCCAAAAGATTCCTAAAAATATAATAGTAACCATAGGTGGAGTTACTACACTATGGAATGCTCCATGGGCTTCATAAATAGTGCCATACTGTGCAAATAAAAATGCTGCTGCTATTCCTACCACTGTTACTATTGCGGATGTTATCATGGCTACTTTCAAACGAGTTTTTTCTGAAGGATTTTTTGCTCGAGGTAAATATATATCATTAACAACAACTGCAGCTGATGCATTAATTTGAGAATCTAGACTAGACATTAAGGCCGCTACAACCGCTGCTACTAAAAATGCAAATACTGCTTCTGAGGATGCTACAATTCCTGCAACTACAGTAAAAATACTATTGGGATTTGTTGTTTCTGCAAGCACTTCAGGTGAAGTGTTTGTAATTGCTCTTGCTACCCAGCCAGCATTTGATACAGCAACCGTACCAATTGGTAAAAAGACCAATACATTCATCATCGTTGCTCGACGAGCATGTGCTACAGATCGGGAAGATAAAAAACGCATAATCACTGCTTGGTTCATGAAAGCAAATCCAACAGATCCAACTACTCCATCTTGCCAGAATACACCAACGAAGTTAAAATCAGGTGGAGAATTAAAATCAGCTAATGGTAATTTATTAGTGATAGATAATGCATTCCAGAAGATATCAAATCCTCCAAGATAGGCAATACCAAGTCCAAAAATTAATATTCCGGCAAAGAGCAATACTACTCCTTGTAAAAAGTCAGTAAAAATAATTGCTGTCTGACCACCTAAGGAAACATATATCCCAGCAATCAATGCAATGACAACAATAATCGTTTCAATATCCCATCCTAAAATAGGTTGTAATAATGAACCTAAAGCTAAAAGTCCAATTCCAATATAACCGATTAGATATAAAATCATTGTAAAGGTTGATAGATTTCTTACCCTCGAGTCAAAACGTCGTTCAAAATATTCTGGAATAGAATTTACTTTCATATAATAAATAATGGGAATCCAGCCAAATAAAAGTAGGGGCATAAAAAACCAATCATTCATATAAGTCATCGTCGAAGAAAAGCCATATTCGAATCCTTTGGATGCATACTTTGCAAAACTATGTGATCCAACTCCAGTTGCCAGCATAGACATTCCAATTAACCACCAGGAGAATCGTCTTCCACCAAAGAAAAAATCCTCTGTAGACTGATTATTACGTGCAAAAAACAATCCTGCACCCAATACAAAAGATACATAGAATATTAAAATACCCCAAAAAAGTGGACTTGTAGCAATCTCAGGGGTCATTGAACATACCTACTTAAAATTAATGCTGTTAATAAATATCCAACTAGAATGACTATATACAGTTGAGGCATATTATTTAATGCAGCAATTGTCATAATTAAATGAATAGAAGAGACGTAAATAAATCCCCAAATCAATACAAAAATCCATATTCTATAATTAGTCCAAAATTCTTTATATCCATAGGCTTTAAAAATTGCAAAAAGACCACCCCCAAAAATGAATAGTCCAAAACTATATTGGTAAATAAAAGGTAGCCATGAATGTGAAAATAAATCCATTAGCTCAATGCCTCAAAGGAAGGTTTTAACAAATCATATGTATCATGTAATCCTTGTGCCATAACTTTAGTTGACCCTACTACTGGCATAAAACTGGTATCTGAAGACCATCGTGGAACAATATGGAAATGTAGATGACTTTCAATAGATGCACCCGATCCCTTTCCTATATTGGCTCCAAAGTTGAATCCTTCACAATTTAAATGTGTTCTTAATATAGTCATTGTTTTTTTTGTTAACTGCATAATCTCTGATAAAATATTATCCTCTAAATCTTCTATTGCATTTTTTTCTTCATATGGAACTACCATAAGATGCCCATTATTATATGGATAATAATTCATAATTACATAGCATGTTTTACCGCGATAAAGAATAAAATTTTCTCTATCTTCATTTTCGTTGGGTTTATCAGAAAATATTTTCTGAGAATCATCTTTATTTTTTATGTACTCCATTTTCCATGGAGCCCATAAACGTTCTTTATGAGACATATTCATTATCCAATGCGACATTATCAATTAAATCTCTTAATACTGGTTTAATATATACGTTATCTAAATTCATCTTACTAAAACATTTTGCTAAAATATGTAGTCGTTGTTCTAATGGCTTATGCTTATTGATTACTACAACATTGTCAGCAAACAACATACAGCTATCTCCATTAAAATCACCCTTATCTTGAATGATTTTAATATCAAATTTATGACCTAATTCAATAAAATCATCAAGAAGAATTTGATGTTTTTTATTTTTTGTTTTATAATTCATTTAATCCCTGTTATTTCACTACTACTTCTAATTTTCATCCCTAAGCCATCTACCATTTCTATATTATATTTTTTCATAACAATAGTCTCAGGAATTTCATCCAAACTCCTATCGCCCCCATTAGCAAAGATATCTGGCTTTAGATATTCTAAGCTCTTACAAACACTCTTATCTTTATCGATACTTAAAAAGACCTCATCAACACATCGTAATGCACCAACAATTTCTAGCCTATCATCTTCTGGCATAAATGACGTACCTTTTTTTAGCCCCGCCTGATAATCGCTATTAACAATTACAATTAATTTGTCTCCTAATTTTTTAGCCATTTTTAAATATTCTAAATGCCCTACATGAATAGGATCAAAATATCCGCTTACCGCTACTACTTTCATTCTGCAATTTCCTGTTGATATTCCCAAAGAGGCAATTCTAGCTCCCAGTTAGCTCGACAAGATAAAGAGTCGGAGTAGGTATAAAATTCTTCTGACTGTATTTTATCGAGAAACGAACCTGTATCTAATTTATTATTATTATTTCTATCTTCATATATCAAGAGTTGATATTCGCCTGCTATAATATCATTAATAGTATATGAGCCATCTAAATTGACAGCTTCCACATAGAAATGAGAATTATTTTGTAATAACATCTTGATAGGATGCAAAAATTTTCCTTTCACTATTCCTGATACATCAGCTGTTTTTACTATATCGCTTTCACTGCTTGCAACTACATCTAAACTGTCTATATCTAATACTTCTGAATCAGAAATTTGATGTATAAAAAAATCAATATTTTTTAGGTTAGCCTCTTTAGTTGATAGTAAATTTTTATGATAAAATGCATATCTTCCTTTTGAATAATCAATATTTGATCCATACTGTTCTACTGCAAGAATAGAAAAATTATCTGCTGGCAAATACTTAAAAATATAACTATCATCGCTTGTCGTATTTGCAATATAATCTGGATCAGTACTTAGCATAGATTTATAATCTAATATTCCTCTCCATAATAAGATAGATGCATGATCAAAATTGCCATAAACGGTACCCTTTATCGTAGAGGAATCAAATACGGGATCTGAAGTAAATGGAATACTAATATCTGTTTTAATTTCTACTCCATGTTCATCTGCAAGTGTGGTATTTAATACAATCATATAAGTCGTATTTTTAGATAAATTTGATGGAAGCCATACATCAATCTTATCTCCTCGAAATTCATATTGAATTTTATCAGAATGCATTGGGAATATATTAATAGCATTTTTGATTGAGCTTTCTTTTAAATATTCACTTAAACGAATTGTAATCTTTTGTTCAGGCTTAACATTTATTAGTATTTCTGGCTGGGTTCCTACAAGCGATGGAGGGCTTTCATCTAAAGGACCTCCTTCTGGATTCATAACGGATGCACAATTACTTAGTACCATTACAACTGATAAAATAAGAAATATTTTATTTATATAACGGTCGAAGAACATCTGTTTTTTGTTTCTATTTATCATATCTCTTTAAATAATCTTCAGACCATTTTACAAAACTATTATTATTAATTTCAAATTTAATTTCATCAATTAAATCAAAGTAATATGCAATATTCGTCAATGTTGCAATGCGGATACCAAGCATTTCATTTACTTTGAATAAATGCCTTAAATAAGATTTAGAATACTCTTGAGCAAATAGAATACTACTTTTTGCATCAATACGAGAAGTATCATCTTTATACTTACTATTTAGAATGTTGATTGGTCCTTCGTTTGTAAAGATTTGTCCATTCCTTGCATTGCGAGTAGGTAATACGCAATCAAACATGTCTACACCAGATAAAATTGACTTTACGATATCCGTAGGCTTTCCCACTCCCATTAAATAGCGGGGCTGCTCTTTTGGCATATACTTTCCTAGTGTATTTACGATATCAAACATAGGATCTTTTTTTTCTCCTACTGATAGTCCGCCAATAGCTAAGCCGCATGTAGCAAATGGAAGCATCTGATCTAAACATTTTAATCGCTCTTCTTTATCGATACCTCCTTGAATAATTGGAAATAATGTTTGACCATGTCCATACAGAGTAGGCTGATCATTTAAATATTCATACGCCCTTCTTGTCCAATCTTCTGTCAGTCTAGAGGCTCGTTTTAATTCTTTTTTTGAACAGTCTGCGGAAGGGCAATAATCAAAAGCCATAATAATATCCGATCCTAATTTTCTTTGTACCTCCATTGAAGTTTCTGGTGTAAAAAAATGCATACTTCCATCGAGATGTGATTTAAAATTTACTCCATTATCTGTAATCTCATTCATCTTACTTAATGAAAAAACTTGATATCCTCCACTATCAGTTAGAATACTATTTGACCAGTTCAGAAAATTATGGAGACCTCCATTTTTTTCTATAATATCTGTTCCAGGTCTTAAATAAAGATGATACGTATTAGAAAGCATAATTTGTGTATTGATATCATATAGTTCATTTGGAGATATTGATTTAACTACACCATGAGTACCAACTGGCATAAAAACAGGTGTTTCTATTACAGAATGATCTGTTTCTATTTTACCTACTCTTGCTAATGAATGTTTATCTTCGGATTCAATTGTAAACTTCAAGCGACTACCAATCATAGCCTATAGATAAAATATATTGGGGCTTAGAATAATCACCATTTGGATATCGATCCCATGCAGTATCAAGCCTTAACAAAGCCCAAGGAGTAAACATTTTCATTCCAATTCCAAACGTAGAAATAATAGCAGAAGCCTCTGGATCAGATAAACCATATTTTTCTCTTACTAAAGCACTATCACTAAACTCTTCACTAGAATCCCATGCAGCTCCTACATCAACAAATAAATGTCCAAAAATATTTCCAAATCTGATTCTTGCAGGAAAACTAACATCTACATAATTCACAAAAGGAAATCTAAATTCAAAATTTGCAACTGCAACATTCTCCCCTGTACGTTCTCTGTATCTTGAACCTCTTACTGGAAATACATATTCACTGAAATAAATATCTTCTAGCAAAGAAGAATTATCATATTCTAAAACTCTTTCAGCATAAAAACCTGAGTCATCTCTACCTTCTGTCTGAGTATCTGAAAAGATGGTCATTTGAGAATTTCCACCTAAAAAGAATCTTTGAGGATTTTCTCCTATACTTTTTCCTAACATCAATCGCGCTGCTATACTATAGTTTCTATCAATTTTAAAATATTTTCTAATATCAAACTTAATAGTCTGAAAAGGGATAGAGTCCTCCCCAATATCTGGGCTAAACTGAAAAGTAAGATATTGTTTTAATCCATCATTTGGGCCTGTATAAGTATTCGTAGTGTTATCAAAGACCCAACTAACCATTGGCATTACTGCTGTAAGATTTTCTGTATAGAGAGAGTTATAAGTTAAATTGTAAATATCAAATTCTTTCACTTCATAGTTTGCAGATCTGATAGTTCCCCCAAAATCAATACGACTAAACTTAGAAAAAGGATACTGTGCAAAAAATCCTATCCCATAATCTCTTAATTTTCCTATATAATCAGAAGTAAGGCTATAGCCCAATGAAAAAGTGTTAGCCTGCTGAAATAATGTACCATAATAGTTTATTCTATTTTTCAAGTAAGCATAACTAATTATTACATCACTATTATCTAAATCTAATACGAGATTTGTACCGATCATAATCTGATGATCTCCCATAACATCACTCCAAGCAAGATTTGCTAATGCGCGAGTACCAAAAAGATTATCAATAGAGGCTCTGGTTGCGATATAGTCAATAGAGAAATCTGTTTTATATGCTTTAGATATATATCCATCAGCAAAACGTAATGAATCTATTGCCGTATCTTGTCTATCAACATCTTTATCATTATCATTAAATCTTCTGTAATTTCTAGCAAAGATATAACTTGAATAATCCTCTGATTGTTCGCTGGGTAGTGCAGTTTTCACAAAACGTAGATCTTCAAATATGTCCACATTATTTCTTTCGCTATAAAATTTTGTTTCTGGGACTAACTTTTCTTCTTTATTTTGAGCCTGATTCATTACAAATAAATCCCATCCTCTTTCGGAATAGCCAGAAAAAACTAATTTATTGCCAGAACTATCGATATCAATTTGCTGAATACCTGTTATAACATTAGTAATAGGAGAGAAGATCTTACTGCCTATTTCATGTCTAAAAATATTATATACGCCATTATAATCTGCCGTATAAAACAACACATCATCTTTAGTTAAAACCGGATAATTCTCATTGTAAGAGGTGTTTGTAATTTGTTTAATCTTTTTATCAGAGAAATCATACATAAATAGATCTGTTTGAGAAAAATCTATATCAAACATATCAGGAGAACCTTTATTAGTCCCTCTATCAGAACTAAATATAATTTTATCTCCACTTGGTGACCAGAATGGAGAAAAGTCTGAAAAAGTATCATTGGTTAAATTTGTTAATCCTTTTGTATCTATGTTTATTACATATAGATCGCTTGCATCATCTTTGTGGCCTATAAATACAATCTTATTATCAGTAGGATGCCATGCTGTAGTAAACACGCCATCTAATGGAATAGGTATTTTTCTATAGTCTCCATCTTTGGCATCAACAATAATAATAGAATCTTCTTTTCCACTCTTAGAAGCAAAGGCAATATACTTTCCATCTGGAGACCAAGACAATCCTGGCTGCAACCATTTTAACTCTTCAAGGTCTGGACTGTTATTACCTCGGATTAATCGTTTTTTCTGTTCTCCTGCATCGAGATTATAAAGGATTAAATCCATATAACCCGCCTGATCTGTAAAATATGCCACTGTATTACCATCAGGTGAAAATGAAGGACTCACGTTATAAAAGTTTTTTGTTTTAGATCTATCTGTAATTTTTTCTGCAAAATCAGTAATTTTTTCTCTGCTATTAATATCAGACCAATATTCTTTTTTTAAGTAATCATGCCAATTGTCTGTAAGTGTTTCAAAATCTACCCCTAGTGCATTTTTAAATCCTTTTTCTGCATTCTGAGTTCTTTTCATTTGCTGAAATATTTCACCAACTTTTTCTCTTCCATATTTTTTGGTAATGTATTGCCATACAGACTGCCCTCCTTTATAGGCTAATATAGAATAGTTTAATTCTTGGATTTCTGGTAGCCTTTCTTCAATAGCGAGATCACGTAAAACCATATCTGCATTAGTATCCCAATCAACAGATAAAAATTCTGACAAGCCTTCATTAGCCCAAAGTGGTATTTGTAGCAGTATCTTTCCACTTATCAAACCTTGAGCATTTCCTCCATATACCATGTCATTGATGGATGCATGGACTAGCTCATGATGAATAACATGCTTAAACTGCTCATAGGAGCCTTCAAATGGGATCACAATACGATTCTTATATAACTCCGTTACTCCACCCACTCCTTCAGGCATATAAGAATTCACAATATTAGTTTGTTGAAAATCGTTATGCGATGTATAGACAATAATTTTAACTGGCTTATTGCTTCTCCACCTTAAATGCTTACCTATCTGATCTAGCGATTCTTCTGCAACTTTAGATGTAAAAATAGCTAAATCATGATTATCCCCATAGTAGTAAACATTGAAATTAGGGCTAACAATATATTCCCAATCGAAAGTATCATATTGGACTTTATTTTGACCAAAATTTTGACCAAAGACTAATTGACTGCATAAAAGATATATTATTATGAACTTCATATCGATAATATTAATATTGAACAAGCTTAGTTTAAAGGGTAATTTTTATGATGCAACTACCGATATACTTCTTTGGAGACACTCACCTTAAGTCTTCGGGTTCAAATCAGGAAAATAAGGAGTTAGAAAAATTTTCAAAATTCTTAGATTCTATCTCTAAAGATAGTACAAAAGGATCTATATTTATTATGGGGGATTTTTTTGATTATTATTTTGAATATCAGAATCAGACCACCAGTAATTATGAAAAAATATTTACTAAAATTCAACAAATTAAAGATAAAGGCTTCGAAATTTACTTTATAGCCGGTAATCATGATTATTGGATTGGAAAATATTTTAAAAAATACTTCACAAAAACTTTTTTAGATGATACAGTAATAACTCATAATAATAAAAATATATACATTACACATGGAGATGGAATTTTATCTTGGGATAAATCATATCGCCTATTAAAGAGAGTTATTCGTAGTAATGTATTCATTAAAACCTATTCTCTTCTTCCAAAAAGTATTGCACTAAAAATTGCAGATAAAATATCTTATGAAAGAAAAAATTCGCATCATATCAGTGAAGAAAAAATCAATAATATTCATACTGAATTAGAACATTTTGCCAAAGGAAAAATGAATCAAGATTTTACATATGTTATTATGGGCCATTATCATCATTCTTATCATAAAACATTCAGAAACGGCGAACTAATTCTATTAGATGAATGCAATAAAGAAAATTATAATTATGCTATATTTGACGGTGATAAATTAGAAATCAAAAATTTCTAGAGTTTATCACATAATGTAACCATAATAGCATTCTGAGTATGTAAGCGATTTTCTGCTTGCTCAAAAACAACAGAATTTTTTGAGTCAATTACATTATCTGTAACTTCTCTTCCTCTTTCTGCAGGTAAACAGTGCATGAATAGATAGTCATCTTTAGCATGTGCTGACAGAGAATCATTAACCTGAAAAGGAGAAAATATTTTAATCCTTTGATCAATTTCTTCTTTTTGTCCCATGGAAGCCCATACATCAGTATAAATCACATCTGCATTCATGACACCCTTTATAGGGTCATTGGTTATATTAATTTTAGATAGATTTTTTGATTCTGCAAACTTGATTGTTTCTGGATCAGGCTCATAGCCTTCTGGACAAACGCAGGTAAATTCAAATGGCAAGATACTTGCTAATCTAATCCATGAATTAACAATATTGTTACCATCGCCAACATATGCAACTTTCAAATCATTAATATTTTTTTGCTTTGCTTCCCAAATTGTAAACATATCAGTTAAAATTTGACAAGGATGATTATAGTCAGTTAATCCATTAATTACCGGAACAGTGGAATGTTTTTCAAAATCTAACATATCACTATGGCTAAATACTCTGGCCATGATTAAATCATTGTACCTACTAAATAATTGAGCTAAATCTGACGCACTCTCTCTCTTACCCAAGCCGATATCTTGAGGAGCTAAATAGATTGCATGGCCTCCCATCCAAGAAAATCCTGTCTCAAAAGATACTCTTGTTCTGGCGGAAGGTTTTGCAAAAATCATTGCCATAGAATGGTTTTTGAATGGCCTAAAATCTTCTTTTGTTCTATACTTGTGTTTTAACTCGGCAGTTAAGTCAAATAAATCAATTATTTCATTTCCTGAAAAATCATCAACTTTAATACAATGTTTAAGATTCATTTTAATTTCCTTTTCTTGATATTTAATATGTTCATTGATTCTCTATACTTTGCTACTGTTCGTCTTGCAATAGTAAAGTCGTTTGCATCTAATAATTTCACAATCTCCAAATCAGATAAAGGCTGATTTTTATCTTCTGCTTCTACAATATTTCTTATAGTAGTTTTCAAATCTTCTACTCCCACTACTTTGCCAGATTTTTTTACTATCTTGCTAGTAAAAAGACTTTTTAAACTTAAAGTTCCTAAGGGAGTATCAATATATTTATTTTTTACCGTTCTACTAATACTGGATATATCCATATCAATTTTTTTAGCAATGTCTTCTAGCTTTAGCGGGTTAGGATGTTTCTGTTTTTCAGACAAGTAGTCACGCTGTATATTGAGAACCTCGCTTACCACCTTTCTCAAGGTATTTGATCGAAATAAAATAGTATCTAATAAATCTTGCGCACTATTAATGTGCTTATCAATAAAAGATTTTTCTTCCTTGGATGTCTTTTGATCCATTACTGCATTTAAATATTCATTGGATATTTTGAATTTACTTAAGTGCCTATCATTGATCAGGATAAACCATTCATCATTTTTCATCCTTAAAATAACATCAGGATTGACCTGTTGATTTTTTTCACTTAAATCTATTATTGGTGAAAATTTTTTTGAAGAAATAATAGTTAATGCATGCTCAAATTCAGCGTCTGAGCAAGATAGTCCTAATTTTATATCTAGAAATTCTTGATTAAGAAATTGATCAAAGTGACTACCAATAATATCCAATGCAGTTTTTTCTTTTTGATCAATTTGCAACATAAGATATTCTTGTAGATTGCTACATCCTACACCCTTAGGATTTAAGGTTTTAACAAAGGCTAAAGTATTTTCAACCTCTTGGATATTTACATCGACATTATCTGCAATTAATTCTAATTCAGAGTCTAAAAATCCGCTATTATCCACATTGAATACAATTTGTTGGGCTATTTCTTTAGATTTATCATCAATCTCAGATTGATCAATTTGACTTATAAGATTATCAATGGTACTCTTATCTTCTGGTAAATTAGATAAAAATAAATCATAGTTTGCTTGATTATCAAGACCATAATTTTCATTATCTTTACCTACAAATTCTTCAGTATTTTTTTCAATTAAAGCAGGATTTTTTTGGATTTCATTTTCTAGTTCTTTTTCAATTTCATCAAGACTAAGCTCTAAAAGCCTAGATTGAAGTATTTGTTTTGGTGTTATAGACTGTTTTTGTCTAATCTTAGTAGAAAACTTATTCATTAATCTAGTCTAAATTTTTTCCCTAGATATATTCTTCTGACTTCTTCGTCATTTGCAAGCGTTTCTGCATCTCCAGATTTTAAAATTTCTCCACTATATAATAAATAAGATCTGTCTGTAATTGAAAGGGTCTCTCTTACATTATGGTCAGTAATCAACACTCCTATATTTTTCTTTTTTAATGAAATGATCATTTGTTGAATATCTTCTACTGCAATCGGATCTACTCCAGCAAAAGGTTCATCTAGAAGAACAAAATCAGGTTTTAGTGCCAGAGTACGACATATCTCAACACGTCGCCTTTCTCCACCAGAAAGACTTGAGCCTAAACTTTTTCTTAAGTGATTGATATTAAATTGATCTAATAATTCATCAATTAAATTATTCTGATCTATGTCTTTTGGCAAAATTGTCTCTAATACAATTTTCAAATTATCTTCTACGGTTAGTTTTCCAAAAATAGATGGTTCTTGGGCAAGATATCCAATACCCATTCTTGCGCGCTTATACATTGGAAGATTTGTAATATCTACATCTCCCAGTGATATAGTACCAGATGAAGGTCGAATCATTCCTGTAATCATATAAAATGTAGTAGTTTTTCCAGCGCCATTAGGACCCAGAAGACCTACGATTTCTCCTTTTTCTAAATTAATATCAATATTGTTGACAACATTTTTTTGAGAATAGTTTTTTTTCAAGCTTTTTGCACTTAATGTTTTACTCATTGTTAATAGAGCCTCTTGGTTTTATAATTTTCCAATCTGTTAAATCAATATTAGATTCAAATCCCATACCATACAATGTATCAAAATCTCCAGAAATAAAAGTTAAATTTGCATCAGTAAAAATTTTATCTTTTTTATTATCCCAAAGCAATGAATCTGTCAAGAGCTGTTGTCCGTTATCAGCAGAAACCACTACATCTCCAAATGCATAAATTTTATTTTCTTTCTCACTTACAAATGCATAATGAGAGGTGATAAGCGATTTATGTTTATAGTTATCATCATATAAATCTACATTAACATTATCTGTTAACTTTAATTCTAAATTTTCATTATTTCGCTCTAGTAGGTTTGACTTAATAAGTGCTTTAATATTTCCTTTTTCAGTCAAAGTGATTTCTACGCTACTAGATACTTGATCGTGGATATCCTGTAGAGGTATGTCATTTTGATAAGATTTAGAACAGCTAATTAAAATAAAAAATGGTACTAAATAATAATAGTTCATCGCAATTCAGAAAGTAACTGATCTAACAGTTGGTCAAAATCTCCTCTTGATGCAATAAGCAAATCAATGACTTCTCTGACTGCTCCGTTTCCACCAGTTTTTTTTGTTATATGATGTGCATAGCTTGCAATATATTTAGGTGCATTTGGGACAGAAACAGCAAAACCTACTTTTTCTAAAATAGGAATATCGATAATATCATCTCCCATAAAACAAATTTCACTGTCTTGAAGATTATATTTTTTCTTTAATTCATTATAAGAGTCTATCTTTCTAATGACCCCATTATATACATCATCAATTTGTAATTCTTCTGCTCTTGAGGCTGTAGTAGCTGATTCTCTTCCGGTAATCCATGCTGTCTTAATATCAAGGTCTAGCAGTCTCAACATTACAAAACCAACGCCATCTAATACATTAAAGCTTTTTGATTCTTCGCCTGCGGTATCTTTGATAAATTGTCCATCTGTCAGGATGCCGTCGACATCACAAATAAATAGTTTAATATTTTTTAAATTTTTATCCATTTTTTTATCCATGTTTTAAATATGTTTTTCTAAATGCTAGCATTGAAACAAGCACAGACTCTAATTGATCTAAAGGCCATTGGGTGCTCGCATCGCTTAATGCATGGTCAACATTATCATGAACTTCCATAAATATTGCATCACAACCTGTCGATACTGCAGAATAAATTTGACCAGGAATAAACTGTCTGTTTCCGGAAGTAGTCTCTTCAAAATTGCCAGGTATTTGGGCGCTATGCGTAGCATCATATACTACTGGGAAGCCAAATTCTTTCATAATTTGAATCGAGCGCATATCTGATGTTAAACTATCGTATCCAAAAGAATTTCCTCTTTCTGTTACTAGAATATTTTTATTACCAGTAGCTGCAACTTTATCAATAATATTTTTTACTTTATAGGGAGATAAAAATTGTCCCTTTTTAATATTAACAATTTTACCAGTTTTTGCTGCTGCTACCAATAAATCTGTTTGTCTACATAGGAATGCTGGAATTTGAAGAACATCTACCACGCTAGCAACTGTCTCTGCCTGCTCCGGATGATGAATATCAGTTAATACAGGTATATTAAATGTATTTTTAACTTCCTCTAAGATCTTCAACCCTTCATCTAAGCCATTCCCTCTAAAAGAATTAATGGAAGTTCTATTGGCTTTATCAAATGAACTTTTAAAGATAAATGGAATCTCTAATTTTTCTGTAATCTTAAGAATTTCTTCTGCCATTTTTAAAATATGATCTCTGCTCTCAATAACACAAGGACCTCCAATAAATGGAAATTCTTGATCACCAAAGATAGTGTCCCTACAGACAACTTTATTTTTAGCCATTCTTTTGCTCCTTTAATGATGCTTTCACAAATTCTCTAAATAATGGATGGGCTTTATCTACTCTACTTTTTAACTCAGGATGAAATTGACATCCTATAAACCAAGGATGATTAGGTAATTCTATAATTTCAACTACACCTAAATCTTTATTCATTCCAGAAAACACTAATCCATTTGATGTCATTTTCTTAACAAACCTATTATTTACTTCCCATCTATGACGATGGCGCTCTGAAATAGTTTGTTTCTTATAAATTTTTGAAGCTTTTGATTTTGGAGCAATGTCACAATCATAAGAACCTAATCGCATTGTTCCACCCTTAACTTTAATGGCTTTTTGAGACTCCATTAAATCAATCACTGGATTTATACACTTACTATCAAACTCTGTACTATTAGCATTTTTAATGCCGCATACATGTCTTGCAAAGTCTATAATCACACATTGCAATCCTAGACAAATCCCTAAAAATGGTACGTTATTTTCTCTAGCAAATTTTGAAGTTGATATTTTACCTTCTGCGCCTCTAGATCCAAAACCTCCCGGTATCAGAATACCATCAATATCAGCAAAAATCTTTATAGCATCATTATCATTTTTAATTTTTTCCGTATTAACCCATACCACTTCTACTTTGGTATTATTTTCTACTCCCGCATGTATAAATGATTCAATTATGCTCTTATACGCGTCATGCAACTCTGTATATTTACCACACATTGCAATTTTAACATTATGATCTGGATTTTTATAGGTATCAACAAAATTTTGTAGCTTTTTAATAGATGGCTTATTCTTTAATTGTAATCTATCGCAAATCATTTTTGTAATATTCTGTTCTTCTAGCAATAGTGGTACTTCATAGATACTTGATACATCCTTGTTTTCTATAACATGCTCAGACTTAACACTACAGAATAAAGCTAGTTTATCTTTTATATCTTGAGTGATTTCATGCGATGTTCTACAAAATATAAAATCTGGAGACAAACCAATCTCTCTTAATTTCATCACTGAGTGTTGTGTTGGTTTTGTCTTAATTTCTCCACTCGCAAAAATATATGGGAGTAACGTTAGATGAACAATCATAGAATTAAAATATCCTACATCTAGAGATAATTGTCTAATAGCCTCCAAGAAAGGTAAGCTTTCAATATCTCCTACCGTTCCTCCTACTTCACAAATAATAACATCATATTTTTTACTATCAGCTAAATTATTGATACGTTGTTTAATTTCATCTGTTACATGTGGAATGACTTGAACTGTTTCTCCTAAATACTGACCAGAACGTTCCTTGTCTAATACTGTGCTATAAATTTGTCCAGAAGTAGCATTGTTATGCTTTGACATGTTTTCATCAATAAATCTTTCATAGTGACCTAAATCTAAATCAGTTTCAGATCCATCGTCCAAAACAAAAACTTCTCCATGCTGATATGGATTCATAGTACCTGGATCAATGTTTAGATAAGGGTCTAATTTCAAAATATTTACTTTTAGTCCTGCGCTTTTCAGAAGATATCCAATTGAAGAACCAGAGATGCCTTTCCCAAGACCAGACATAACTCCGCCAAGTACAAATATAAATTTTGTTTTAGATTTCATAATATTTTAAGTCTTCTTTTACGTCAATACTTCTATGTTTAAAGTCAGTAATTAATAGTTTAATTGCAATATTATTATCCAATGCTCGCAATTGTTCTAGCTTCAATTTTTTTTCATTTTCTGACTGCTCAAGATTAGTAAATTTTTCTAATGTTTTTTTTCTATATGCATATATTCCAATATGGCGAAAATATTTTCTTCCTTTATCATCAATAGATCGGCTAAATGTTCTAGCATTATTTTTAGCATCTAGAGAGACTTTGACTACATTAAGATTCTCTAAGTCTTCATCGCTTAAATCGGTAGAAGCTACTGAGGCCATTTCAACATCAGGATCATCAAACAATTGAATGAGTTTATCAATTATATTAGCATCAATATTTGGTTCATCTCCTTGAATATTTACTACAATATTACATTTGATTTTTCCTGCAACCTCTGCAACCCTATCTGTACCAGACTCATGACCTTTTGATGTTAGTATCGTATCACACTCTTTATCTAAGTGAGATAGTGTTTCCATGGAGTCTATAGCAATAACTAATTGATTGAGTAGTTTAGATTTTTTAGCATTATCATAAACATGCTGAATAACTGATTTTCCATTTAGTGAGTAAACAATCTTTTTTGGAAATCTAGTCGAATTTAATCGACCAGGAATAACACCTAAATTCACTGACTTTCCTTCTTTAGCACTAGAGGAACTTTAATATAATCTTCAGATGACTCTGGGCTATTTTCAATAACCGAATCTTTAGATAAAGGTTTTTCAAATTCATCATCTCTTAATGAGCTTTTCATATCATGTACATTAACCAACTCATCTACATTTTTTGTATCTACCTCATTTAAAAGATCCATATAATCTAATATATTGTTCATGTCTGCTGTATGTTTTACCAATTCTTCCTTTGAAAGTGAGAGTCGTGAAAGTCCCGCTATTTTTTTAACTTCTCTTTGTGATACTTTTTGTTTTTTTGACATAGTAAGATTATTTAGAAGAATTTATAAGATAAGTATCTATCCATCAAGGAAAAGCAAAAGACTGATTAATCGTAACGCATTGAATCGATAGGATTTAAATTGGACGCTTTAATAGCAGGATATAATCCAAATATAATTCCCATTGATGCACAAATCTGAATGCTATAAAAAACCCAATTTAATGGAATAACAGGATCTTGCCCTAAAAAAAATGCAACAACATTACCGAAGGCTAAACCTAAAATGATTCCAACTATTCCTCCAAGAAGTGATATTAAAATTGCTTCAATTAAGAATTGCAAAAATATATCAATCTTTCTCGCTCCAAGAGCTTTACGTACACCAATTTCCTTGATTCGTTCTGTAAGAGAAACCAGCATAATATTTGCAATTCCAATGCCAGCAACTAATAAAGAAATTCCAGCAACTAAGCCGATAAAAAGAGTTAGAGATCCTGCAAAGTCTCCAAAAGTATCCATCAATTGATCATTGGTTGCGATATAAAAATTATTCTCTCCACCTGGAGGAATTTTTCGAATTGCACGAAATACACCAACTGCTTCATCTGTGGCTGCATCTATGGTATCCATTGATTCAGATTCTAATATTAACATTATGTCTGCTCTTCTCCATTTTTTACCACTAAAATATTGTAAAAAAGTAGAGATTGGCACGCCAATCATTGCATCCATACTTTGACCTAGCATCTCGCCTTTTGGTGCTAACAAACCAATAACTTGAAATGGAAGATTATCAATTTTAATAGTCTCTCCTACTGGATCTGAATAAGGAAATAATTCTTCTTTAATATCGTACCCAATCAGAGCAACACGTGTACTGTTATCTATATCTTGTTGATTTAGGTTTCTTCCACTAACAATCTCATACTTATTCAATGAAAGCATGGCGGCATCACCACCCCAAAAACTAGTTAACTTATTGTTTAATTCATTTTTACCAACACTAATTGTACGCTCACTAGGCTCTTCTGCTACTGTTGCTGATATATTTTTTGTAAGAGATAAAGAGCGTTTTAACTGCTCATATTCTGACCATGTAATATTTGGTTTATTACGATCGCCTCGACCGTGACCTCCAAAACTAATTTGAACTGGATTATCTTTTGTAATATAAAAAACATTAGTTTTCATATCGCTAACTAAACCATCATAAGATTTTTCAAAAGTTGCTAGCACAGTCATAATAGCAATAATAGATGATACTCCAACTGTAATACCTAGAAGAGTTAATGATGTACGCAACTTAGTTTGACCAAAATAATATAAGACTCCACCAACAGCATCTCTTAGATAATTGATAATTCTATTCATGGCGTAATGCATCAATTGGATTCAAATTAGCTGCTGTTCTTGCTGGAACCATACCAGCTGATACTCCTATAAAAACACAAATCATAAAAGTGTAAAAAATTAATAATAGATCAAAATCAATTGGAAGAGGAGAAAATGCTGATAATGCCATCGTAATCAACTTTACTAAAATAATTCCTGTGCTACCTCCGATAATTGATATAGCAACTGCTTCACTTAAAAATTGTATTAAGATATTATTGTTGGTTGCTCCTATTGCTTTTCTTAGTCCAATTTCTCGAGTACGCTCTCTAACAGATACAAACATTACATTCATAATGCCAATAGCAGATACTACAAGAGATATGCCTGTCACTAGAAATCCCATTCCAGCAATGGCAATCTTAATTGCATCAAATTGTTCTTGATAAGCATCGGCAGAGTTCACAGAAAAATTATCATCTTCATCTGGCTTTAATTTTCTCGCCAATCTCATAATCATTCCCACTTCTTCTTTAGCTTTTAACATATCTTCTGGTTTGGTTTTTAGAACTAATTCATCAAAACCCCATCTGGTTAAAATGCGACTAAAAGTGGAAGAAGGCATAATAACTAAATTATCTAGAGTTCCGCCAGGAACCATCCCCATTCCTTGCTTTTTTAACTCTCCTATGACCTCAAATGTAACATTGTTCAGTCTTATTTTTTTTCCAATAGGATTTTCTCCATCAAAAAAACCATCTCTTACTGTACCGCCAACAATAACTACTCTTCTCTGTAAATCCCATTCATTCTGTGAAAAAAATCTTCCATTTACAATTTTAGTCCCACTCAACATTTCATCATATCCCGGATATACGCCATTGAGCTGCAACCATGAAGATTTATTTCCGAAAGATCCTCTAGTCCATGTATTCTTCTTTATACTTACATCTGTAACATAGGTACTATATTTTGTAATGTATTCAAGGGAGTCTTCGTCGATTTTTGGACGATTACGATATTGCCACCAATCGAATTCAAATGACCAAGGCCATGTACCAACATAAATCTTATCATTTCCATAATATTCCATAGATTTATCAAATTCTTTATCGATACTTGATACACCTGCAGTAACTATACTCACAGTGAAAATACCAATAGTTAGACCTAGGGAAGTTAAAATGACCCTTGTTAGATTTGCTCTAACTGCTGCAAGGCCAATTAATATATTTTTGAATATACTATTCATCTACAACAATTTTTCCGTCAAAAAGCTCTACTCTTCTTTTTGCTCTTTTTGCTACTGACTCTTCATGAGTAACAATAATTAATGTATTGCCAGCTTTATGTAATTCATCAAAAAAATTCAAAATTTCAACTCCACTTTTTGAATCTAAATTTCCCGTAGGTTCATCAGCTAAAATAATAGATGGTTTATTAGCTAATGCACGTGCAATTGCAACACGCTGTCTTTGTCCGCCAGATAGTTCGTTTGGTTTATGAGTCATTCGATCAGATAGTCCAACAATCCTAAGCGCTTCTTCTGCACGTTCAAGTCTCTCCGTTCTACCTAATGAAGAATAAATCAATGGCACTTCGACATTTTGAAGAGAAGTAAGTTTTGGTAATAAGTTAAATGTCTGAAAAACAAAACCAATTTTTTCATTTCTGATATTAGCAAGTTGACTGTCATTCATTTCGGATATTAGCTCATTACTAAATTTGTAGACTCCTTTTGTAGGAACATCTAAACAGCCAATAATATTCATTAATGTTGATTTTCCAGAACCAGACGGCCCCATAATAGAAATAAAGTCATTTTCATAAATACTGATAGAAACATTATCTAAAGCTTTTACAACATTATCACCTAGATGATATATCTTAGATATTGAATCTATGGCTATAATTTCTTTTTTTGATTTAGGCATTATACTTCTAAGCTCTAATTACCTGAACCTGGTCTACCGCCACCACGCTTATAACTATTTTCAGATTGTTTCTTAATAGTAATGGCTGCTCCATCATATAGATCTCTACTAATTGCTACAAATCCTCCTATAACAATTTCTTCCCCTTCTTCAAGACCAGATAGTACTTCATAGTCTCTATCTCCAACAATTCCTACTTCTACAAAACGTTGCTCTACAATATTTTCATTCACAACAAATACAACAGTTCTCTTTTTATTGCTTCTTTTGTTATTTGTAACTGGTCTACTTTCATTTGAGTCTAACTCTACTGTAAATGATGCTTTAGATTCAGATTTTTTTTCTGATTTTCTAGGCGTAGTCAGAGATTGAATCGGAATTGAAAGTGTTTGATTGCGTTGTTCTGTAATAATTTCAACAGTAGCACTCATTCCAGGGCGCATACCATCCACAACTTCTAACATCTGTATTTTCACTTGGAAATTAGTGACTTGCTGCTGAGAGCCGCCACTAGATACACTAGAAGCATATGCTACTTCTTTAACTACTCCCTTAAATATCTGATCTTGATATGCATCTACCTCTACCATGGCAATATCGTTAATAGAAATATCTGCAATATCATTTTCATTTACATTTACATAAACTTCCATTTTTGAAAGATCTGATAATTTCAATAATACACTTGGATTGAACATACCACCCTGCGCTAAATCTCCCACTTCTCCATCTATAAATGTGATAGTTCCGTCTTGAGGTGCAATTAATCTTAATTTTGAAAGAGCATCTTCATCTTGAATATATCTTGCTTCGGATGCATTGAATGAACTTAAAGCAGAAGCGTAAGATGAATTTATATTCTCCATATCTTGATCGGAGATTAAGCCATCTCTGTACAATTCTTCTTGACGTGATTTTTTAATGTTTGCATTATTTAGACTTACTTTTGCCGCTTCTACTCCTGCTTTAGACGCTTGTGTTGCAGCTTTTTGTTGACGATCATCTAGGGACATTAAAAAGTCGCCTTTTTGTACGAAATCACCTTCTTTTACAGCAATATCTGTGATATAGGTTGTATTATTTGCACTTAATTTTACTTCTGTCTCTGGGGTTAATACTCCATCAGCAACTACCTTGCTTTCTAGATTTTTTCTTTCAAGCTTCATGGTAGAAACTTCAATGGACCCATCATCATTTGATGAAGACATAAAATATGCACCTAAGCATAATACTAAAACACCCAACCCAGCTTTCATCTTATTATTCACATTTTCTCCTTATTCATATTTTTTATCTAATGTTCCAAGCAAATTATCCAAATTGGCTACTTGGATTGCTGCATCATATTTAGTTCTTACTAAACTTGAACTAGCTTGAATTAATGCTAATTGTGCATCTAAAAGCTCTAAAATGCTTGCTGAACCTAATTCATATCTTTGTTGTGCTAATCTCAGATCTTCTTCAGCTGAAAGCAGTACTTCTTCTTGTATAGGAATAATTTCTTGATAATTATTTAATGTATTAACCAACGCATACAAATTTACTTGGGCGCTTTGTTTTCCAGTGCTAGAACGCGTCTCCGCTTGATCTAATTGTAATTTTGATATTTGGATCGAATTCTTATTTCTAAATCCAGAAAAAATAGGAATACTTACTGAAATGTTTGCACTCTTGATATAGTTATCATCAAAATAAGTTCTCGTGATTTGATCGCTTGAAGATGCATTCATACCCACACTCATATTTACACTAGGCAAACTAGAACTCCATGCTTTTTTTACGTTAATCTGTGCTCCTGAAACCTGGTTATCTAGTATATTTAAATCAGGGCTATTTGCCATCATCAAACTGTAGGCTTCATCAAAAGTAGGAACAACTAGCGTAAGGTCCATTTTATCTTCAATATTTATGACTACGTTACTATTCAGAAGTCCCATACTATGTCGTAAAGATTTTTCAGAATTCTTTTTAGTTAACTCTCTGGATAGAAAACTAGACCTTGAGGTTCCATAGCGGACTGACGCTTTCAAATAATCTGTTTTGCTAACCGCTCCTAAATTATATTGCTTTTCAACTAACTCGAGTTGCTTTTTAGATAATTCTAAGTCCTTACCAGCTATATCAAACAGTTCAGAGTTCTTTAAGTATTGATAATAGTACGTATAGACATCTAATATGATACGTGCTTTTGCCTGTCGTTTTTGTTCTTTTGCGGTATTGTAGTTATTATCACTTTGCTTAAGAGTATTTATTTTAGTTCCAAAATTAAATAAACTTTGAGATAGACTTAATCCCCCGCTATATCTTTCAGAAGCTTCCGAAGAACTATTTCCGTATGTTGTCTCGCTAAATGAATTACTTGCATTTATTGATGGAAGCATTAAAGCTCCAGTTGAAGCACGATTCAATCTTGCAATTGCTACGTCTTGGTCTGCTCTTTTAAGTGATGTTTTATTTTCAAGTGCAATACGCACACATTCATCTACAGTTAATGACTGTGCTATAGATGTTGAAATAAATAGTAAAATGGTTAATATATGTTTGCTCATAATTTCCTATCATATTTTAGACTGATAAAGTAGCTAAAAGTTTCGTAATAAAAAATAATATTCAATGTCTTTTACATATGACTACTATAAAGACAAAAAGTAAAATAATAATTAATTAAATTTTTTGTTTTTTTTCAAGGTTTTTAACATAGATAAGGCATCTGAATGTGTATTGTTAATCTCTCCGTTCAATATTGCTTCCTCAATAATTTTTTTTATTTCTCCAACCTTTTTACCTGCAGATAAATTGAACATTTTCATAATTTCATTCCCTCTTACAGGAGATTGAAATGCTCGCAATTCATCGGACTCAATCACTTCATGCATACGTTTTTCTACGTGATCAAAATTGGATAAATATTTTTTAACATTATTTGGATTCTTGGTAGTAATATCAGCTCGACATAATAACATCAAATCTTGTGCATCTTCTTGTGCATCTACAATTAATCTTCGAATAGCAGAATCTGTTACTTCTTTTTTTGCCAAGCTAATAGGTCGTAAATGCAATGCTGTCAGCTTAACGATATAGTCTCTTGTCTTATTAGAAAATTTCATACGTTCTGATATTTTTTTTAGCATACGAGCACCGTAATCATCGTGTCCATAAAAAGTATACCCTTTCTTTTTATCTATTCTTCTGGTTTTAGGTTTTGCAATATCATGGACCAAAGCTGCCAACCTTAGATCTAATTTACTGGACAATTTTGCGGCATTATCGACTACTTCCAATGTGTGAAAAAATATATCTTTATGATGATATTCGCTATTTTGATCTAAGCCATACATGATTGAAATCTCTGGGAAGACATATTCAAGTAACCCAACTTCTTGAAGTAAAATAAATCCAATAGAAGGTTTATTTGTGCCTAAAATTTTTAACAGTTCATTAGTTATTCTTTCTTGAGAAACTATTGATATTCTTTCAGCATTATTTTTTATCGACTGTAGACATTTTTTGTCTATTTCCATTTCTAATTTTGCAGAAAAGTATGCTGCTCTCATCATACGCAATGGATCATCTGAAAATGTTACATCAGAATTAGTCATAGGGGTTCTTAGTATTTTTGCATTTAAATCTTTAAAGCCATCAAAAGGATCAATAAGTGTCCCCATATTATTTTTCTGTAAAGAAATTGCCATAGCATTGACAGTAAAATCTCTACGCTGTAAATCTTCATTAATATCAGTCATAATAATATCTTTTGGCTTGCGTGATTCTGGATCATATGACTCTAATCGAGCAGAAGCAACTTCAATTTCACATTCTTTGTATGGTATGCGAGCTGTAGCAAATTTTGGAAATGGGACTACCGTAGATACATTTAATTTTTTAGCTAACTGATGAGCAAATGCAATCCCATCACCTTCAACCATAATATCAATATCTGCTGAATGTTTTTCTGGCTCTAATAGTAAATCTCTAACACAGCCACCAACCAAAAAAGCTGGCACTTTTATTTCTTTAGATAGATCGCTAATTACTGTAGATATGCGATACAGTCGTTTATTTTCCTTAAGTATGTCTTTAATTACAGTCATTTTGTAAATTAAAAAATATATCTATCTATTATGCTAGAAAAACTAAATAAATATATTGCATTATTTTTCTTCTTTTCGCTACTGAGTGCTCAATTCAAAGAAGCGTCCGTTTCATTTGATGATCGCCTATTAAAAGCAGATGAAAAAGTATCTTTATTTCAATTGCAAAACAATATTAAAAAGTTTTATGAATACACAGTTTGGAATGAAGATTATCGTGATTTAGATATTAATATCAATGTTCAAATTCTTTTTGAGGGAAATGCTAATATAGGAAGCTCTCAAGCATATGGCATTCAATCTCTATTTAGCAACAATAAAGATCTACACTTTTTTGACAAAGGATCAAACTTTGTTCTAAGCCAAAATAATTCACTTTATTATGATAGTGTTTATTTTGACCCTTTATCAAGTTTATTGGGATTTTATGGCAATATTATCCTGGGAGCAGAGTTGGATACCTGGTCTAATCTAGGCGGTAACAGTCATTATGAGAAAGCGCGATCAATCGCTGTCCGTGCCAGCGCTTCTAATTTTTCAAGAGGCTGGGATCAACGTATTGTCCTTATCAATCTTTTAACAGAAAATCTTGGGCTAAGAAAGCTACGATTTTCAACATACCTAGCATATGAACTTTTTGAGAATGGAGAGATTGATGCATGTGGAGATGCTCTAAATAGTATAGTAGCCAACCTAGATGAAGTAGTTGATAATTATAATCAAGAAAACTATACTAATACATTTTTAAAATTTCATGGTAAAAAAATTGGTGAAATAATGCAAAAACTAGGTCAAAAGAAGTTACTTCAAGAAATGATTTACCTAGATTCACAACGAGACAATATTTATAAAGAATTATTACTATCAATCTGAGAAAAGTATTTTTTCCTTTTAATAAAATAATCTATCGCTATACTCTTATTGTAAATATTATCTAACTGAATAATATGATTATTCTTTCTAATTTTTATAATCTTAATTAAAGAAAATAATATCCATATTTCTGCATATATTATTGCAATAAATCTTGTGAAATCAAAAGTTAGGGCTGAATAAATTAAAGCCATCCAATCTAATACTAACCTCTTCAGTATCAAGATTCCACAATCAAAAGTAAAAGAATTTTTTAAAAATAAAATCCAAGAATTTCTATGGTTAAGATAGTGAGACTTTACTGTATTTTCTTTAATTGTTTGCTTTCCATAATGATATACATAAGCATTGGGAATAGACCAAATTTTATATCCTAACGCTTGTGCCCTCCAACATAAATCTATTTCTTCCATATAAGCAAAATACACTTCATCAAATCCATTTAATTGATTGAAAATATCAGCTCTAACAATCATAGCAGCACCTGAAGACCAAAATATTTCTGAAGGCTCATCATATTGACCGGTATCTTTTTCTAAGGTATTGAACAAACGTCCCTTAACATAAGGGAAACCAAAACGATCAATAAATCCTCCTGCCCCACCAGCATAATCAAAATACTCCTTATTATTAATATTTAAAACCTTAGGTTGGGCGGCAAAAGTATCTGGATGTTTTTCTAAGAAATCTACTAATTTTTCTATCCACCTATCCGAATGCTCGGTATCATTATTTAGAAATATTAAATATTTTCCTTTTGCCTGTTGTGCTCCAATATTACACCCTCCGCTATACCCAATATTTTCTTTATTACTAACAATGACTACATCAGAAAATATGTCTTTTATATTTTTAACAGAATCATCGGTAGATGCATTGTCTACTACAACAATTTCAAAATTATCGATATTGATATTTTGATAGATAGAAGAAATACAATTATGTAAAAGTTTTTTTCCGTTATAATGAGGAATAATAATTGAAACTATTTTCATGATCCTTTTAATTCTTCAATTTCATTGAGTAATCGATTAGCATCTGTATCCTCAGGACTTCGCACTATCCAATTTTGAATTAAATTTTTTGCTTCATCATATTCTTCTAATTCTCTATGGCATAGATATAACAAAAACACTATATCCGGTAAAGTTTTTTGCCATGATTGCCACTCTTGTACTGTAATTTTAGTAGCAGTAAATCCTTGTTTTTGAATTGCTCTTTCAATAATTAAAAAATTATCGTATATCGTCTTAAAAATTTCTTTTGCTTCTGAATAATCATCTAGATTTTGAATAAAAGATTTACCGTACAATAAGTAATCTTCCATCTCAATATCATCTCTCTCCGTTAACTCTTTTAAGTGATATCTAACCTTCTCTTTGTTACCAATACCGTTATAAATCTGAGTAATCTGATATTGAAGTTCTTTTGATGGCATAGGTATGACTGCGCTAGGCATTTTATCTTCCATATCTAATAATACCATTTCTGCTTTCTGTAGATTACTATCAAGATAATGTGAAATAGCTAATCGTGTAAACCCTACACGGTAATTCTGAACTAATCTTCCAATTTGTCTATCGACATGAACATTTTTATTAGCAAGATTTCTATAAATATAGCCAGGCTGATACTGCTTAGATATAGGCATTTCTACAGTAGTATCTTTATATGAATCATAATCTTCAAACCAATTTTTATTTCCAACTATTGATAATAAATTTTTAGCCATCTTGTCTTGATTGATTGGATATAGCTTATTATTTACTAATCGATAGGCTAATCCTTCCATTGTAAAGTAATCATCTAGATTAAGCATGCTAGTAGGAGATACTGTGGCCGCAAAATATATTGGTCTATTCCAATTATTATCTTTAATGATTCGAAGAACCATAAGATCTTGAATACGTAACGCTACATCAAGATAGGTGGGCTTTAATTCCCATTCAATAATACCTTCAGGATTTAAATCGTCTGCAGGAGCATTGATAGAAATAGTATTAGATGACCATTTTTTAAAATCTAAATTTTGAATCTCATTATCATTCATAGATATAAAGGAATTATCTTGATCTCTGATTTGGGTGACATACCATGGAGTATTTAATAAACTTAGATTGATTACTCTTACATCTGTTCTAATTTTTTCTACTTCTTGTAAATACCATACAGGAAAGGTATCGTTGTCACCATTAGTAAATAAGATTGCGTCAGGTTCGCAAGTCTGTAACATATTGTATGCCATATCCCAAGCAATATAATTACCAGTTCTATCATGCTCTTCATAGTTTGCAATGAGCATTCTGAATGGCATAAATACTAAAAATATTGAAGCCATTAAATAAACAAAAACTTGATTAAGCTTAATAGATTTTTCTAAGAAAGTATCGCATATGTAATTTACAGTACTGAAAATACCTATCGATATCCATATTGAAAATGCCATAAAACTTGCGACGTAAGAATAATCCCGCTCTCTAGCTTGAGGACTATCTTGATTTAGATAAAAAATAATTGCTATACCCGTCATAATAAATAATACAAGTAATGATAAGGCATCATACTTATTTCTTCTAAAATGAAAATATATACCTATTAAGCCCATTACGAGCGCTAAGGGTAGTCCAAATTGTCTCCAATCTACGCCATCTTCTTTTGAAGATGCTCCAAAATCAGATACAAAAGAATCATTACTAGGTCCCTTGCCTGCAAATTGCCATAAAAAATATCTGATATACATTTTATTAATTTGGTAGGTGAGCAGAAAGCTAGCTTGCTCAGAAACATTATGGGTCATATACTGGTATTCTTGTCTGCTAGAAAATTGAAAATCTGGATATTCAGGGCTGCCGACTATAGAAATTTTTGATGGAAGATTATTAAATTTTCTTGGAAGAAATGACATTGAACCATATTGATCACGATTCAAATAAGAAGCAGCTTCTTCTATTGTCTCGGGATTGTTTTCATCAATATTAGGATTTTGTCCTGAGCGAATAAAGATTGCCAAATAGGTCGAATATCCAATAATAATTAAAAATAAAGACGTATAAATAAGTGAAGAAATTGTCTTTTTATTTTTAATACTGCTATACAAAAGATAAGCTAGTATTCCGATAAACAACAATAGACCTTCAAAGCCTATTTTATCTACAATAATTGGAAAGCCTTTAATAATACCGTTCTGTATTACAATAAAGGCTAACAGCGATAAACCTAATGTAATAATCAAATTTTTAGTTGAAAAATTGGAAGTGGAAAAATAAATAATTAATCCAATAAAGGGGATTGTGAGTAGATTTAATAAATGTACTCCAGTAGCCAGCCCAATTACATAAACAATTCCCATCAGATACATTGTACTATATTCTTTTTCTTTATTCTTAGACCATATTAAAATTAAATATACTACTAGAGCTGTCATAAAACTGCTCAATGCATATACTTCTGTTTCAACGGCATTAAACCAATGGCTATGGGTAAAGGCAAACGTAAGTGATGCAATAACTGAAGACCACATTTTAAAGTACTTCATATTATCACTACTATTAAGCCTATCGATAAACTGATTACAAATCAAAAACAATAAACTAATAGTTCCAGCGCTAATCAATGGCGAGAAGATATTCATGCGAAAAGCAATATCTGAGCTTAATGGAATGAGCGTAAATAACTTCCCTATTAATAAGAATAACGGACTACCTGGAGGATGAGGAATACCGAGAATATACGATGTAGCAATAAATTCTCCCGTATCCCAAAAAGAAACTGTAGGTGCCATTGTTGAAAAATAAATTCCAAAAGTAACAAAGAATAGAATTCCAGCAATTAAAGTCTCTAGTTTTTTACTATAAGTTGTAAAAAAGCTCAATTTATTTTTCAGATTCTTGTTTAGTCTCTTCAGTTGGCTGTGAAGAAATTTCTTCAACTGGTTTAGCATCTTCTGCTTTTTCAACTTCCATATAATTCATTTTTAATTCTGATAATACTTTATCTAAGTATTCTTTTTCTTTATCAGTAAGGCTCGCATGCATTCTACTATTCATCATATCTATCATGTCAATTTGGATAGATGCTTGTGTTAAATCTACTGACATCTCATTGGTCATTGGATTTTGTATTTTTCCTAAAGCAATCCAAACGCCATAGACTGACTGAGAAATCAGTGAATCAAAAAGTTGTTTTTCTGTATAAGGTTTTGTTGTCATTTTTTTCCTCTAATTAACTGTTGTTTTCAAAAATAATTTTAAATATTCATTCTCAAATCTTTGCTTAATTAAACTATTGATTGGAGCCTCTAAATTTGCATCATTATGAATAATATCAAAAGCTTTCATTCTAGCATTTCTAATTATTGGTCCATCAGTAGTTAAATCAGCAATCCTAAATTTAATAAATCCACTTTGTCTTTCACCAAAAAATTCTCCAGGACCTCTCAATTTTAAATCTTCGTCAGCAATCTCAAATCCATTTCTACTTTTAGTTAATACGTTTAAACGTTGTTTTGTATTCGGAGATCCACTATCACTACATAGTATACAATAACTGGTGAGTTTTCCTCTACCAACCCTTCCTCTTAATTGATGTAGCTGACTGAGACCAAATCGTTCAGAATTATTAATTAGTATAACAGAGGCATTTGGATTATCGATACCAACTTCTACTACTGTAGTTGAAACCAAAATTTGAATCTCATGATTCATAAACTGCTCCATTACTTTATTTTTTTGATCGATATCTAATTTTCCATGCATCAATCCAACGCTTAAATCAGGGAAAATATTCTGCCTTAGCATCTCGTAAGATTCAGATGCGGCATCAAGATCTTGTTTTTCAGTTTCTTCAATTAAAGGATACACGACTATTGCTTGTCCGCCTATTGATATTTTTTCACGTATAAAATTATAAGCAGTATCTAAGTTTTTTTTCTCAATATGAGATGTAAATACATCTGGTCTATTCTTCGGCAATTCATCAATCGTAGATAAATCCATATCTCCATTATAGGTTATAGCTAGTGTTCTTGGAATAGGGGTTGCTGTCATTGCCATCAGATTAGGAACTGTAGATTTTTTTAATAATAACTGTCTTTGATTTACTCCAAACCTATGTTGTTCATCTATAATAGATAATCCTAAATTTTGAAAGACCACATCTTTTTGGAACAATGCATGAGTACCAATAACTATCTTTGATTTACCGGTCTTAATAGATTCGAGTACTTCTTTTTTTTCTTTGGATTTTAAGCTACCAACTAATAATGAACACTCTACTCCAAGGTTTTCATATTCTGATTTAAAGTTTCTATATAATTGTTTTGCTAATAAATCAGTGGGGGCCATTATCGCAACTTGATAATTATTTTCTACTACAACAGAGGTAGCTAAAATAGAAACAATCGTTTTTCCGCAACCAACATCTCCCTGTATCATACGATTCATTGGATTTTCTGATAAAAAATCATCAATGATTTCTCTAAGAACCTGTTTTTGACTACCAGTCAATTCAAAACTTAAATTTTTAAATATTTGATTATAATATTTAGTCTTAAATCCTATCGGAGTAAAACGATTTTCCTTTATTTTCTTTTTTCTTAATGCTAAAAGAATTTGTAAGAAAAAGTGTTCATCAAATTTGAGTCGATGTATTGATTCATTTAATTTATCAACATTATTAGTAAAGTGAATATTTCTCAATGCAGACTCTAGAGAGCAAATTTCAAATTCTTTTTGCTGTTTTTTGTCAAAATGATCTTGAATGCTATCAAGAGACTCTAAAGCAAGATAGATAATCTTCCTCAAGTTTCTATTATCAAGACCTGACTTCTTTAAATCTTCGGTCAAAGGATATACGGGAATTACAAACCCGGTACTAAGAGATATTTCGTTTGCATTCAATTTATCATATTCAGGATGCACAATTTGAACGCTTCCTTTGTAGTCAGCTACCTTACCATGGACAGCCAATAAATCTCCTACTTTTAGAGATTGATAGATATAATCAGATCCATTAAACCACATTAATCTAACCGAGCCAGTATGATCTGCAAGTGTTGCTGTCAGAAAATTGCCGCGTTTCATTTTTCTTAAATTAACAGACTTCACTCTGCCGACAATATTAACATCCATATCTGTTTTTATAGAACCTATTAGCTGTATTGATGTTCTATCTAGATATTTTCTTGGGAAATAATACAATAAGTCTTTAATAGTATGAATATTAAGAGATTCTAATACCTGAGCTCTTCTTGGGCCAACACCCTTAATGTATTGAATGGGAGTTTCTAATAAATTAGAAGAATTATTGAGTTCCATAAATGGACATTACTTCCATTCTTTTCTATATGTATATGTAATAAGCTCGGAGCTATTAGCTTGAATTTCTAATGGAAAGTAAATAGTAGATGCATCATCTTTTATATACATACTTGAAGATTCTTTAATTACCCAATCTCCAACAATTTTTTCAATGGCTTTAACTTTTATAGATAAGTTAGAAGTATTCATAATTTGAATTGATATGGTAGACTCTTCACTTTTATTTTGACGATCAAAATTTAAAATTCTACGTTTACCTATAATATCAAATGCTTTTCCTGCATCCAATACAGCATTACCGCCTTTATACAACTGACTTAAATTATTTTTACCAATAAAAGATAATTCTCCATTCATACTTTCTTGATAAAGGTAAATGACGCCAGAAGGTAGAGGGAGCTCTAGATTATTTTCTTTAGAGTTCTCAAATGAAATTTCAATACTTAATGGTTCATCTTTTTGATCGCGTTCTGAATTTTCAAAAATATATTTCTTTTCATATCCTATTTCCGTTTTAGGCATTAAAGGAAACTGTATAGTTTCATGAGCTTTCAAATTCATATTACTTCCTAAGCTAAAAATATAAAAGTCTCCTAACTGATTCGTTTTTTCAGACATTGCCATTCCCCTGGAAGCAATCATTGCCATATTACTAGACTTATTTCCGCCAATAGGAACTAATCCTTCTACAACTTTTATATCTACGCCCAACAAATTCATATTAGAGCCATTGACCACTTCAGCATCTATGCTAAGAACAGCAGTAGCTTCTAAACTATCTAATTGTAGCTTATAGACTGGCTTCCAACTAAAACCTGAAGTTAAGTATGTCAGCTCTGCTGTAATGCTCTTTAAGCCTTCAGAAAAAATTTCCCATGAAATTTGTGGAGTAAATTTATTTTGAATTTTTTTTGATTTTAACAAAATATATTCAACTCTAGACCTTTGAAAAATTATAAGTCCTTTATTTGTATTAATAGATACCGATGAAGAGTTAATATCTAACAAAGCTCCTTGCATTGCAGAGTCATTGATAGGCTTGACTTCAACTAATGATCCAATATTTTTTTTCAGATAAGAATCTGTAGAATAAAAGTTCTTATTTAATGTTTGAGATCCAACTTCTACTCCATCGATATTTAAAAAAGGTGAATCGAATACAATATTTGGCGAAAGATTATTAAAAGATGTATTATTTTTTCCATCTTTTAGATTCCATAGAATTGGTTCTTTTATGATAGCAAAACTATCTTTATAGATTGTTAGAGTTCTATTATTTTGAATTGGCTCTAGTTCCTGAGCAACTAGGATATTTAGAGCAAATATTACTATTAATAATTTTTTCATTTTAACATACCAATATTGGCAATTATTTTTTCTCTTTCAATGATAAAATCATCTAATTTGCTTTTTTCGTGATTCACAATTTTTTCAGGTGCTTTGTCTGTGAATGCTTTGTTGCTTAGTTTTGTTTTAATTCCTGCGATAAAACTATCAATATCTTCTAATCTTTTATTTAATTTTAATATTTCCTCTTTAGGGTCTACTAGACTTCCTAATGGTACATATATAACACAATTTTTACATATTCCTACTGCAGATTGCTCAGGTTTTTCTAAATTTATTTTTATATCTAAGTTTTTTAAATTAGCCAGCGCCATAATCATACTTTTTAGACTATCAAATAACAATTCATCTTCAGTATTTTTAACAGAAATTGATGCGCCAATCTTTTTAGTTGGTGCTACATTTAATTCTGATCTGATTGTACGAATTGCAACTACTGCCTCTTTCAAGGATATTACTTTGGCTTCATCGTATTTTAAACTATCAAAGCCAACAGTTGGCCAAGGCGCTATAATGATATCTGTATCTATGTCATTTTTTAAATAACTCCAAATTTCTTCTGTTATGAAAGGTGCAATAGGGTGCAATATCAGCAATACCTTTTTCAACACTTCTTTGGATACAAGAAATGCATTATTTTTTTCTAACTGATCTAAGCTATTAAATTTGATTTTAGCAATTTCAATATACCAATTACAAAATTCATTCCACGTAAAGTCATAGATGACTTTAATTGCTTCATTAAATTGATAGTTATCATAGTGAATATTTACTTTTCCGAGAGTGATATCCAACTTTGAAAGGATCCATCTATCATATATATCTAACGACTCTGTATCTAGGGTATCAGTAAAATTTTCTTCATGATTAATCATAATAAATCTACTGGCATTCCAAATTTTATTCATAAAATTTCTGCCTATCTCTAAACCATTTTCAGAAAAATAAACATCTGATCCCTGGGGAGACATTAACATAATTGAAAATCTAGTCGCGTCTGTACCATACTTTTCAAACAATTCGATTGGGTCTGGTGAATTTCCAAGAGATTTACTTAATTTTTTTCCAGTACTATCTCTTAAAATGCTAGTAAAGTACACATCTTTAAATGGGATTTCATCTAGAAATTCTATTCCAGAAATAATCATTCTAGCTACCCAGAAGAATATAATATCCGGGCCAGTCACCAATATATCAGTTGGATAATATTGCTTTATTAATTTTTTATTATTAGGCCAACCATGAACTCCAAATGGCCACAACCAGGAACTAAACCATGTATCCAATACATCTTCTTCTTGCTCCCAATTTTCAATATCTTCAGGTGGAGTTATAGATACATACCAATTTTCTTGTTTGCTATAATCAGATCCTTTTTTATACCATACTGGAATACGATGCCCCCAATATAATTGGCGACTAATACACCAATCTTGAATATTGTCCATCCAATGATTATATGTTTTAACCCAGTGATTAGGATAAAAATTTATTTCACCTGATTTAACGGCTTCAGTAGCTGGCTTAGCCAGTTCTTTCATCTTTAAAAACCATTGATTAGACAAATAATACTCTATTGGAACATCTCCTCTTTCAGAATATCCAACTTTGTGAAGATAGTCTTCTTCTTTTAACAAAGAACCTTCTATCTCTAGATCATTAATAATTTGCTTTCTAGCTTTTTCTCTCGTCAATCCAACATATTTATCGGGAGCATTGGAATTAATTGATCCATCTGGATTCATAATATTTAACATATCGAGCGTATGCGCAATACCAACATTATAATCATTTGGGTCATGGGCTGGTGTTATCTTAACACATCCTGTACCAAATTCAGGGTCAACCATTTTATCTGCAATAATTGGAATAGCTTTATTTACAAGAGGTAGGACTGCATGCTTTCCAATTAGAGATCTAAATCTTTTGTCTGATGGATTTACTGCTATAGCAGCGTCACCCAGCATTGTTTCTGGTCTGGTAGTAGCAATTTGAATAAATGTATCAGAATCTTGAATTTTATACTTTATATACCACAATTTTCCCTGTACTTCTTTAAAAATGACTTCTTCATCACTTAATGCAGTTTGAGATTTTGGGCACCAATTAACTAATCTATTTCCTTTGTGAATTAATCCTTTTTTATACAACCTTACAAACGACTCTAATACAGCATTAGAGTAGTCTTCATCCATTGTAAAAGTGAGTTTATCCCAATCGCATGAATTACCCAATTTTTGCTGTTGCTCAAGAATAATTCCGCCATATTTTTCTTTCCATTCCCATGCATGGGTTAAAAATTCTTCTCTAGAAATATCTTTCTTATTAATCCCCTTATCTTCTAACATTTTAGCTACTTTTGACTCTGTAGCTATAGAAGCGTGATCTGTTCCAGGAATCCAAGACACATTTTTTCCTTCCATTCTTGCTTTTCTAGTAAGTATATCTTGTATAGTATTATTTAAAACATGTCCCATTGTCAATTTACCGGTAACATTAGGTGGTGGAATGACAATAGTATAATTTTCTTTATCATCTGATGGTGATGAAGAAAAATATTTTCTTTCCATCCAGTAGTCATACCATTTTTTTTCTAAAATGCTTGGCGAGTATTTTGAGTCTAATAGTTTCATTTTAAATAATCTTTTAAAGCTTGAATTAAATCCGTTACTTCATTTTTAGTTTTTGCTTCAGCAAAGATTCTAATTATTGGCTCAGTGTTAGATTTTCTAATGTGAATCCACTTTTCAGGCCAACTAAATTTAATTCCATCACTTCGATTAATTTCGTCACAATTGAATACAGTAGCAAGACTATCAAAATCAATTGAGTCATCTATATTAATTTTATCTTTAATAAATATATATTCAGGAATTCCAGAAATAATTTCATCAATAGATTTATTATCTTTTGATAGGAGATTTAAAATCATTGATACGCCAACCAAGGAATCTCTTCCAAGATGCACTTCTTTTAAAATTATCCCTCCATTTCCTTCGCCACCAATATCAATATTTAACTCTTTCATCTTTTCAACAACATGTGCTTCACCAATTTTAGTTCTAATTGAGCCTGATGAAATATCATCAATCATTCTTGATGTAGATAAATTTGTTACTATTTCACTATCTTGATAATTAATAAAATTTTTAAAGGCTAATACTAAAGTATACTCTTCGCCAATAGCTTGACCCATATTGGATACTATAGATAATCTGTCTCCATCTGGATCGGTAGCAAAGCCAATGTCAGCACCAACCTCTAGGACTTTTTCTTCTAAATCTTTCAAATTTTCTGCAAGCGGTTCAGCAACTCGTGTAAAATTACCATCCCCATTGCAATTTATCATTGTCACATCACAACCTAGGTCCTTACATAGTTGTGGTAAAATACTGGAGCTGGCTCCATTAACTGCATCTATGACTACTTTAAATTTATTAGATCGAATAACATTAGGATTGATACATTGCGCAGAAAATACCTTAGCAATATGTTCTTCATCGCCAGAAGTATAATCAGATATCTCTCCCATTATTTCTGATTTATTTAGAGTCAACTGACTATCTACAGATGCAAATAATATGCTACATTGATTTGGCGATAAAAATGTACCATCTTTTTGAAGAAATTTTAACCCATTATATTCGGTTGGATTATGACTAGCTGTAATAATAATTCCGCCGTCATATCTATCTTTTTCTGTCATTAATTGTATAGTAGGAGTTGTGGCCAAGTCACAGCTATCTACATTGACTCCATATTTAATAAAGGCATCAATTACCCATTGAGATATGTCTTTGCCTGAAGGCCTACCATCTCTTCCAATTACACAAGATTTGATATTTTGATTAGAAATAAATGAAGCGATATATTGATCGATCATCTTAGGACTGAAATCATCTTTTACAATACCTCTGAGTCCTGATGCACTTCTTATAAGCATATCGGAGATTAGAACATTTTTTGGAAAATAGAAAGAGGAGTTATTAGACTAATTATTGAATTTTGCTAGTCTGATAGCTCTGCGAATGGTTTGTTTTTTTGCAATTCTTTTTGTGACACTTGGCTTTTCGTAAAAAGCTTTTCTTTTTACATCTTTAAGCACGCCAGAACGTTCCCATTTCTTTTTGAAACGTCTTAATGCTCTTTCAAGCGATTCATTGTCTTTTATATTTACTTCTATCATAGTGCGGAAACTTAATGATAAAAACGAGAAATGCCAATTATCATATAATATTCTTCGATATGTCAATAAACTCACTGACACTTAACTGCTCTGGTCTCCTCTTGAAATCTATTTTACAAGAATCTAAATCAATATCTAATGCTGACAATGAATTTCTTAACATTTTTCTTCTCTGATTAAATGCCATTCTTACTACTTGACTGAATTTCTTAACATCTACATCATCCTTATTAAAGTCTGATCTTTTTTCGATAGAAATGAACGCTGATTGTACTTTTGGTCTAGGAATAAAGACGTTGGGGGAAATAGAAAAACAAATTTTAATGTCAAAAAATAAGCCAGTCATCACAGTCACTCTGCTATAATCTTTTGTACCTATTTTCCCTGTTAAGCGCTGAGCAACTTCTTTTTGAACCATCAAATATGCCCTATCCCAACTCTCTAGATGCTCAATTAACCAAAAAATAATTGGGGAGGTGATATTGTAAGGTATATTGCCTACAACTACAGGCGAATCAATCTTTAAACTATCTAAATCTACTTTTAAGATATCTTGATTGATAATCTTTAGTCCTAATAACTTTTCATGTACCTCTAAAATTTTAATTAAATCCGGATCTATTTCTACCATAGATAAGCTTTTTGCAACATCAACTAATTTTTCACTTAAGGCTCCGTGACCTGGACCAATCTCTAATACATTTTCTTCAGGGTCAATATCAATGGTCTTAATAATTTTATCTAATAGGTTATTATCTACAAGGAAATTTTGTCCCCATTTTTTTTTAGCAAACACCATTATATTTTAAAAAATAATTCAGCATTATCTGTGGTCGCTTTTGCTATTTCTTTAAATTCGACGTCTAGCAAATCTGATATAAATAACGCTATGTCTTTAACATACTTTGGCTCATTCGGCTTACCTCTAAATGGTTGAGGAGCTAAAAAAGGACAATCTGTTTCTAATACAAAATCTTTGAGAGTAATATTTTGAATTGCAGACTGATTAATAGAATTTTTAAATGTGACATTACCTGAAAAAGATAATAGCACATTTAAATTAAGTAATTTTTCAGCAAACTTTATATCGCTTGAATAGCAATGGGCTAAGGCTTTATCAAATGAATATCTTTTAAGAATCTCTAAGATATCTTTATCTGCATCTCGATTGTGAAAAATAATTGGTAGTGATAGCGATTTAGCCAATTCCATTTGCTCTATCATCACCTTCTCTTGAATATTTTTTGGAGATATATTTCTATAGTGATCAATTCCTATTTCACCTATAGCAACCACTTTTTTGCTACTCAGTGCAAGATTTTCAAGGTCTTTTATATAGTTTTTATGTACATCTTTTGAATCATGAGGATGAATACCGACTGCAGCATAAACATTGTTATACTTACTTGCTAGATCTACAGATTGTTTGGATGTACTTATGTCAGTTCCAATACATACAATTTTTTTAACATCATTCTTATTTGCTTCATCTAACACTCTATCTAAATCATTATACATATCTTCATAGTATAAATGAGCATGTGTATCAATCAATGTCATTGAATAATTCTCGGAAAAATTGGATCGGTCTTAGAGATTTTATCGCCAGACTGTAAAGATCCCCATTCTAACTTGAGGTCTTTAGCTCCTAGGGCTGTGAGTATTTCTTTGGACTTTGCTGGCATAACAGGAGAAAGCATAATAGCAGCTACTCTTAAAGCCTCTGCGGCATGATATAAAATATTTCCAGCTGATTCTTTATCTTCTTTAACAAGTTTCCATGGTTGATTTTTTTCCATATAAACATTTACAGATCTTATAAAACTCATAATTTCATTCAAGAGACTATCAATTTTGAAATGGTCTAAGTGTTCTTTGATATCGATAGAACTGAATCTTTCTGATAACTCGCTGTCTTCAGTGATGCAACTAGGAATTTTATCATCAAAATTATTGCTAACCAATGTACATACTCGACTTACTAGATTACCCAAGTCGTTAGCTAAATTACTATTATACTTTCTAATAAAAGAGTCCATCGAGAAAGTAGCATCTAGTCCTAAAACCATTTCACTCATTAGGTAATACCTAACTGCATCAACACCGAATTCATCAATTAACATCAAAGGATTAACAACATTGCCAAGAGATTTACTCATTTTTTTATCATCAGTTAGCCACCAACCATGTGCAAAAATAGCTTTCGGTAAAGGCAAGTTTAATGCCATTAACATAGTAGGCCAATAGACTGAATGAGTAGTTAATATATCCTTACCTATTAAATGAACATCTGCAGGCCAATGCATATCAAATACTTTGCTATCTTCTAAATATTTTGGAGCAGATATATAGTTAATGAGTGCGTCAAACCATACATATGTGACATAATCTTTATCAAATGGAATTTCAATACCCCACTCCAACCTACTCTTCGGCCTAGAGATACATAAGTCAGATAAGTCATTTTTTAAAAATCCTAACACTTCATTCTTCCTACTTTTAGGCTTTATAGATAATTCATCACTTTCTATCTTTTCAATTAGTGCTGACTGATATTTACTCATTTTGAAAAAATAATTTTTTTCTTTAATTTTTTTGACTTGACCAAAAAGGCCGCTTTCTACTTCTTTTTCCGTTATAAACCTTTCTTCAGATATCGAATACCACCCTTCATATTCATCTTGGTATACATCTCCATTTTTATATACTTGATTTAATATGCTCTGCACAATCTTTATATGACGCTTCTCTGTAGTTCGTATAAAATCTGAATAATTAATATTTAATTTTTCCCATAATTCAATAAATGCTGTGGCCATTGTATCACAGTGTACAGATGGAGTAACTCCATTTTTTTCAGCAGCTTGTTGCACTTTAAGGCCATGTTCATCTAATCCTGTTAAGAAAAAAGAAGTATCTCCAATTAAATCACGAAACCTTGATAGGGTATCAGCTAGGATAGTTGTATATGCGTGACCTATATGAGGTTTATCATTGACATAATAGATTGGTGTTGTAATATAATATTTTTTCATAATCTAATTTAATGAGTTATGACTATTTATAATCATATTCATTATAGATAGTTTTGGAGCATTGTTTGATTTCAAATTATTTAAACATATCTCAATTTCTTTTAAGAGAGATACTATATTAGAATTTTCATTTTTGGATAAAAAATCTTCTCCCAAATGAGTGAAGTCTTCCCATTCAAATGGGATCATAATTGATTCTTTTATAAGCGCAGTACATTCAAGCCATTTTTTAATGATATCTAATTCGAAGTAAAATAACTCTCTTTTACTGTTAAAACGTAATAGTGTTTCTTCAGAAAATAATCCTACTGATTCTGCAGTATTATATTGGATACAATCAATATACTTGCTTACAATGTCTATAATTGACTCTCTAGAGTGCTCATCCAGTAAATCTATTTTCTCTAAATTATTGTTAGATAGAAATGATAAAATATCTGGATCAAAATTTTTCTTCCTATCTAAGAAATCAACAAGATTATTAGATGAAATTCTTGGTATATTAATCATTTGACACCTTGAGGTAATAGTCGATGCAACGTTATTGGCAGAATCTGTTACCAATAAAAAAGAAGTATTATTTGGCGGTTCCTCTAATATTTTTAGTAGAGCATTTGCAGATTCAGCAGACCCTTCAGATAAAGCATGTGCATCAAAGATAATTACTACTTTTTTGTGTTCAGATTTGAAAAAAATATTTTTTTTAAGATTCTTTAATACGTTAATAGGAATTCGCTTACTATGAGATAGTTTATTTTTCTTCAAGGGAAATACTAATTTTTTCTTCCAATAATTATTCCATTCTTGGTATTCTTTTTGATCCATTTTAGAGCTTTTAAATAACTTCTTATAAAAATCACTATCTCCAGGAAGAATAAGAAAAATATTGGGGTTGTTTATAAACTGATTCAACTTAAACCCAGTAATTAAGCTACAAAATTCCAATGCGAATGCTTCTTTACCCGAACCGCTCGGACCATGAATAAGGTATGCATTTCCAACTCTGTCTTTGTCAATAATAGATTGGATATAATCCCAAGGCTTAGGCTGTAACTTACTTATATCCATTTTTTATCCATTGTAGTGGGTTTAATTTTTGATTATTCCCCCAGATTTCAAAGTGTATAGTATTATTACTTGAAACAAATCCAATCTCCTGCCCTTCTTTAACTATCATATTTTCGCTAACTAATAATTTATCTAGGTGCGTAAAAACTGTAAAATATCCACCATTATGATCAATAATCACTGTAGTACCATACCCCGATATAAAGGTGATAGTAGTCACCAATCCATCGAACACACTTTTCACTGCAGTATCTGAACTAGCTGCAATATCAATACCAGGATTATCTAGAGTTGTATTTAATTTAGGATTCCATTGCGGCCCAAAACCCTTAACGACTTTACCAGAAACAGGCCAAATAAGCTTACCCTTATACTGCTTAATATTTGTTTTAATAGTATTCAATTTTGCTAATTGCTCTGAATCATATTTTTTCTTTGCTTCAATAATATTCTTGCGCAATGTCTCTAATGCGTTAATCTTAGTTGTTTGTTTTTCTATTTCTTTTCTAATTGATGTTTGCTCTTCTTTTAAATCAACTATGAGTTTTTCTTGATATTTTTTTTTCTGAGCTAAAGATTTCAACTCATTATTTTTAAACTGTTTATTCTTATCTATATCTTGTAGCAAGACTACAATTTCTTCATTCTTTTTTTTATTATAGAACTGCGACTTGTTAAGCTTGTTGATACTCTTTTGATTCAATTCTGAAATAATATTATAATATTTTACTCTATATACCATTTGATTAAAGCTATTAGAATTAAAAATTAAACTTCTTAATTCCTGATTTTTCTTTTTATAGAGATTAATTGATCGTTCCGCATACTGTTTTTTAATCAATTCCATTTCGTTTCTATTGGCAATAATAGCATTCTTCAAATTGGTTGATTGTTTATTATATAGATCTATTTTTTTATTATAAGCCCTAATAAGATTTTGAGAGTTTTGGATATTCTTTTTTGTGATATTTAGAATTCTATTTGTTTGCTGCGCTTTAGTTTTAAGTCCATTTATTTCACTATTATTCTTTTTGATAGCTTCCTTAATTTGCTTGATTTGTTGCTCAGTGCTTAAGATAGATTTTTCAAAATCCTTCTCTTGTGGGTACAAGAAAGTAAGTGATATAAAAAATAAAATTTTAGTAATTGATTTCTGTTTGTTCATTTAAAGAAAATTAAAACCTAAATTGTAAATAATGATGAAAAAATTTATAACAATATTGGGAATAATTATTATTTCTTTTCATTCAATGTTATTTGCCCAAAATCAAAAAATTTTACTACTAGGTAAATGTGACAAAGAAGCAACTACGGATATGCTGAATTATCTCAATAAAAGAGCAAAGATTTTTCTAAATGCTGAAAATAATATTGAACTATCTATAGAGAATATATCCTCTTATCCTATTATATTTATATGTAACAATGATTATTTAAAACTAACCAATCAAGAGGTGATTTTATTAGAAAACCATTTAAAGCAAGGCGGTTTATTAATTTTAGATAATATTACATCCGATTATACCTATTCAATTTTTTTAGATAAAATATTGCCTGAATTCAAAAAAAAATCTCTTCCTTTAGATATCTTTTTTGAAGATAATCTTTTTCAGATTAATCTAGATGAAACTACTATTGATCTCGAGGGAATATTTATTAATAATAAATTAGCTCTTCTAGGAATTAAAAAAAATAGTATAGTAAGTGGATGGGTTAATCAAAATGAAGAATTTTTTAAAATTGGCTCGAGTATTATTTTTTATAATTTAACTAGATGAGTCTATTTTTTTCTTCTCAGAACTATATACTCTTTTTCTGAGCTCGCTAGTAGAATAGCCATGATCTCTAGAGTTAAAAATGCATTTAATATCTAATTCATGACCAGTAAACTTTTTATTTTTATGATCAGCCCCTAATATTCGAACATCAGGATTAATCTCTTTAAGTAGATTAATAAGGCTACTTTCAGTCGTATAAGGCCTTACTTCGTCAACAAATTTAATAGAACCAACAAGCCCCAATCTTTCTTTATGAGACTGAACTGGAAAATTTTTTTCTGAACGATCTATCGAGGGATCTGATTGAACGCCTACAATCAAATAGTCGCAATACTGCTTACATTCTTCAAACATTAATACATGCCCGTAGTGACAAAGGTCAAATGAACCAAATGTTATTCCTACTATCTTATCTTTCTTCATATTTAACTTTTTTCCAATACTCCATTAATTCATCTAATGACAAATCATTAATTATTTTTTTATCTAGTAAAATTAGTTTCTCTAATGCAGTAAATCTATTATAGAATTTTTTATTAGCTTTTTTTAATGCTAGCTCAGAAGAAATATTAAGAAATCGAGATAAATTAACAATTGTTGTTAATAAGTCTCCAATTTCTTCTTCAATATTATTTTTATCTTGATTCTTGATTCCTAGTTTCAGCTCCTTCAGTTCTTCATCTATTTTCTTAATAGCTTGCTCAATATTACTCCATTCAAAACCAACTGCAGCAGACTTGTCTTGTAATCTATGAGATACAATTAAAGGTGATAAAGAGTTTGGAACTCCATCTAGAATAGAATCTCTTTTCTTCTGTTTCTTTTTATTCAATTCCCAGTTCTTTTTTGAAGAATAATTTTCAGTACTATCATTACTAAAGATATGTGAATGACGATTAACTATTTTTTTATTAATGTCATCTATCACTTCCTCCATAGTGAATTCTTTTTTTTCGCTTGCTAGAACAGCTTGGAATACGATGTTAAGCAATAAGTCTCCTAACTCTTCCCTTAGTAGTGAAGGCTTATTCTCTAATATAGCTTCTACGACCTCATGTGACTCTTCTAATAAGTATGGTATTAACGTTTCTGAGGTTTGTTTGCGATCCCAATCACATCCATCTGGAGCTCTTAGCTTTTCAACAAGACTTATAAGGTCCTTTAATTTTTGATCAATACTATTCATATTATTTTAATGTTACAGCTTTTTACTATAGCTTCTTGTTTATCAAACATGATTTTTTTTGAAATTGCATCGTCATCTTTATAACCTAACAGATGTAGTAATCCATGTACAATTAATCTTACAAGTTCGCTATTTAGAGAAACATTGAATTCCTTACTACTTGATAGTGCTCTATCATAGCTAATATAGATTTCTGATTCTAACATTGTATCGTTTTCAATAGGAAATGCCAATACGTCGGTTAATACATCTTCATTAAAATATTGGGCTTTTAGCTTACTAAGACGTTCGTCATCGCAAAAAATAATATTTAATGATATAGACTCATAGTCTGTATCCTTTAGTACTAATTCACATAACCTACTGATTGATGTTGAATCATATTGATAGCTAGGATTAGTATTATTAACAGATAAATTAATCATTGTCTTTTTTTGAAGGATACTCTGGACGCGAGTGATACAGCCCTGAAAGTACAGGCAACAATCCTTCTTTACCATCACGACGTCCTTTAATTTTTTGTAAATCACTCATTGTAAGCGGACATTCGTCTAATTGTCCATCTTGTAAGCGCGTTTTTATGGCTTCATCAATCATTTTCTCAAATTTTTCTAATGTTGGATTTTTTACCGAATTTGCTTGAGCTTCTATAGCTTCTGCAATCATTACTATTGCTGTTTCTTTCGTAGATGGCTTAGGACCAGGATACCTAAATTCTTTTTCATCTATTGACTCAGGATTGTCAGATTCAGTAAGTGCTTTTTGGTAAAAATATTCTATTCTGTTTGTAGCGTGGTGAGTTGCAATAAATTCTTTCACAATCGATGGTATTCCATATTCATCTGCGAGCTCAAGACCATCAGTTACATGCTGTTTTAAAATTTTAACACTCATATGCGGACTAATAGAATCGTGTTTATTAATACCTATTTGATTTTCAGCATAATATTCTGGCTTTTTTACTTTACCGATATCATGATAATATGCCCCTACTCTACAGAGCAGTGCTCTTGCTCCAATAGCATTTGCACAAGATTCTGCCAATGTACCCACTTTAACGCTGTGCGTATGTGTTCCTGGAGCATCTTCCATTAGTTTCTTTAATAATGGCTGATCATAATCTAATAATTCAATCAGTGTTAAATCTGTCGTAATACCAAAAGAAGGTTCAAATAGAGGTACTAGTCCAAAAGATAATATAGGGCAAAGGAAGCTTGCCAATGCAAGATACCCGACATTAGAATAATTATAATCTAAGAAATCAATACCCTTAAAAAGCATTACAGAAAAGAAAACAAACACACTACAGAATACTAACAATAACATTGTCATAATAATTTGACGACGCTTTCTCAATCTGCGGACACTGAAAATAGCCATAAAGGAAATAAAAAATTGGATGATGGCAAAGTCTAAATCATTCCCAATCAATAGAGATACAAGCAATATTAGTATAGTAGAAACCATGATTGCAACAGATGCATCAAGCAAAACTGTTACCAACATTGAAATCATCGCAATTGGTATAATATATACAGGCAACTGATAGCTCTGTACTATCCATGCAAATAAAATCATGCTGTACATCAATAAGCTAATCAAAATTAAAATCTTATAATTTTTAAAATAATGATTACGATATATATATAAGAAAGAAAATAATAAGAATATGAGGATAGAAATCACAAAAAATGCACCTAAATATTCTCTAATTTTATCTGCTGCTTTATCATAGCCTAATCGACGACCGGATTCAAACTGAAGAGATTTTAACTTCAATAATACATTATCTGTAATACGATTATTTGTATCAACAATTAATTCATTTGCCAATACAGTCCCTTGAAATCTAGAGACTTTATCCAATCTTTCTTTTTGACGCTTAAGAGTTAATTCTTTGTCAAAAAGAATGTTTGGCTTGGTAAATTCATTAATTAGCTCATAGCTAAGAATCGACTTAATATCTAATTCATCTGGATAAATAATATTGACTTCTTCTTTATTTTTTTTCCATGCAGATTCTATATCATTATAGTTTTTAACTGGGCCAATGACTAATTCTCCACCTTGAACGATACTAATATCTAAACTTTCAATACTTTCAAGAGGTTCGTCTAATAATCCTTCTGCCCAACGATTTAAACATATTTGCTTAATTGAATTTTTAAAAATTTCTAAGTTAATAGGTTCTGCTAATTCGCCAGTAACGCCTAATAGCTGATCCCATTGCTTCCTATCTATTTGAAAAGAGTATTGATTTAAAAATGCATTATAGAGCGTCACATATGTTGTACTGTCTGCTATAAAACTATTTTGAAAACTTTCAAACTCAGGCTCATATCTATATTTATATAGTGAATCCTGAGAGGCAATATATTCACTATGTGAATTGTCAATATCGCCTAAATACACGAAGAAAGTATCAATTTGTGAAATCTGCTTATTAACAAAATCTTGGTTTCGTTTAAAGCTATATGGAACAGATTCCTTTGCTTCCTCTAAATCTTTATTAAGCTTTTGCTGTGTTTTTAAGATACCAAAATCAAAAGGGGCAATAATAGGTTC
>JABHGE010000007.1:0-11475 GCA_018672235.1 Fidelibacterota bacterium
ACATCAATAGACTTTCAGTCCAATAACAATACAAGTCAGTTTGTACTCATCCGAGTTGATTTTAATGTACCGGTCGAAAATGATCTAGTTGTAGATGATTACAGAATACTTAAATCGTTACCTACAATCCAATATTGTCTTGACCAAGGAGCAAAAGTTGTTCTAATGTCCCATAGAGGAAGGCCAAATGGGAAAGTTGATTCAAACCTTTCGTTAATGCCTGCAGGCGAAAGACTCGCTCAATTATTAGAAATGCCTATAAAATTTTCTCATGATTGTATATCAGAAGACGCTATAGACGTGTCTAGAAATTTAAAAAGAGGAGAAATTCACTTACTAGAAAACTTGAGGTTCCATGAGGGAGAAATAAGTAATGACCCATCATTTGCTTCTAAATTAGCTAAACATGGAGCTATCTATTTAAATGATGCATTTGGCACAGCTCATCGTAAACACGCTTCGAATGTAGGTATTGCTAATTATTTTACAACAAAAGGAATGGGTTTATTGATGGAGAAAGAGATGGAGTTTCTTTCTGATGGTGTTTCTAATGCAATTGATCCAGTGTCTTTGATTATTGGTGGAGCAAAAATTGATACTAAGATAAATGTGATCAAACATTTTTTTGATATAGCAGACAATATTATTATTGGCGGCGCAATGGCAAATACTTTTTTAGCTGCAAATAAATATGATATGGGAAAATCTTTAGTAGAAAAAAGCGAAATAGATACAGCGAGAAAGCTTATGCTAATGGCCTCTAAATATAAAACAAACATCATTCTTCCTATCGATTTTAATGGAGAGATGGGCAAGTTTGGAAGTGGTAAATTACGCTATACTACTAGAGATGATATTAAGAAAACAATGATTTGTCAAGATATCGGAGAGCTGAGCATTAATCTATTTACAGACATTATTAAACAATCAAAGACAGTTTTTTGGAATGGTACAGTGGGCGTAGCAGAAAATAAAGACTTTGCTATAGGTACTAATAAAATAATTGATGCAATTACAGAAAGTAAATGCACTTCTATTGTTGGTGGAGGGGATACTATTGCAGCAATTAGAAATTATAAAAAAGAAATAATTGAAGACTTTTCTCACGCCTCTACTGGTGGAGGTTCTTGCTTAGAATTATTATCTGGTAATAAGCTTTCAGCTATACAGGCATTGGAAAAATAATGAGAAAAATAACTCTAGCAGCAAATTGGAAGATGTATTTAGATGAGAGTAATTCAATCTCTTTTATTCATAAACTCAACGCAGATAAAGATTTATTTTCTGATAAAGATATTATACTATTTCCATCGCATGCTTGTATAAGAGCGGTAAAAGACCATCTAGATATAAGTTTAAAAATTGGTATGCAAGATTGTGATATGCATGCTCAAGGAGCTTATACTGGATCAACATCAATTAATTCTATTGATATAGATTCCTGTATTGTTGGTCATTCAGAAAGAAGGATTGTATACAAAGAAACAAATAGCATTATTTCGGATAAGTTAAATACTATTTTATCTAGCAACGCTAATCCTATCTTATGTATAGGAGAAACATTGAAAGAAAAAAATAAAAATTTAGCAGTAAGTGTTCTGCGCAAACAATTGTCTATCTTACCCCAAAATCTCGATGGAAAGGAATTGACTATTGCGTATGAGCCTGTATGGGCTATTGGATCTGGAGATGTGCCTTCAAATGAATATATCAATGAAATGCTTTCTTCTATAAAAAATAGATTAAAAAGTTTATATTCTGATACAGATTTACATAATATTAAGTTATTTTATGGTGGATCTGTTGACGCGAGTAACATTGAAGAGCTTCTTAGTGTGGAGCTAATCGATGGTTTTCTCATTGGTAGCGCTAGCGCTAACTTTGAAAAGTTTAAAGAAATTGTTAGAAAAATAAAATTATAAGAGGTGTTATGGTTCAATTTTTAATAGTAGTACATACATTAGTAAGTTTGTTACTTATCGGGGTAATTTTAATGCAATCAGGTCAGGGTGGACTAAACTCTATGATGGGTGGTGCCGCTAATTCGATGTTAGGATCTTCTGGCGCAAATGATTTCATTACCAAATTAACAACGTTTCTTGGGATAACATTCATTGGTTTAGCATTAGTAATTGGCGCTATAAGTGGAGAATCTCAGTCATCTGGAGAGTCTATTATTCAAAAAGATTCTGAATCTAGACAAGTAGAATTGGCTGTTCCAAATGAATACGCTTTACCCTCTGAAGATCTTCTGCCAGAAGAAGCTACAAATTAAGATAGCCGAAGTGGTGGAATTGGTAGACACGCTAGCTTGAGGGGTTAGTGGAGGAAACTCTGTGTGGGTTCAAGTCCCGCCTTCGGCACAAAAATAACATTTAGTATTTTTTTAAAAGATTTATAGATTACGTGATAATTAAAAAAAATGAATACTTTAAAGGCGGTACAATGAAAAATATTATTTTTATCTTATTATTCTCAACAACTATCTTTGCCCAAGGATCAGCTCTATCTCTTTATGAAGAATCTCAAAAAGCTCTATCTTCTGGTAACTTAGATCTTGCTGGAGAGAAAATTAGAGAAGCTATCAATCTAGACAAGGGAAACGATAAATTTAGAAAAGAGTTTGATCGTTTAAATGGGTTAAGAAACAAAATGATCAATGCTAATAGATCAGTTCAAGACGGAAGATTCGATGATGCTATAGCAGGATTTGCGGATGTTATAGTTAATGTATCAAATTCTGTTGAGGCATATTATGGAACAGCAAAAGCTTATGAAGGAAAGAAAGATTTTACTTCAGCTGTCAAATATTATAAACAATCTTTAGCTCTTGATCCTAATTATAAAAAAGCTAAGACATCTATATCTAACGTTGCTAAGAAGTTATATAATAGCGCAAATCAGGATTATAAAAATGGAAATCTTGAGTCTGCATTGTCAAAATATGAGCAAGTATTAGGTATTAATAGTAGGTTATATCAAGCCTATTTTCAAATGGGTGTTTTGCAAAAAAAGATGGGTAATCTATCTCTAGCAATTCAAAATTATCAAAGTGCTTTAAGTATTAAAAAAACATTTGATAAAGGTTGGTATAGTCTTGGTTTAGCATATAGAGATAATGGCGATATGGACAATGCAAAATCTTCCTTTGAGGAAACAATTCGATTAAATAAGAAATATTATAAAGCTCACAAAAGCTTAGGAGATATTTTTATTGAATCAGAAAAATATGAAGACGCTATTGCAAGTTTTAAGTCAGCGATTGCTATTAAATCAAAGTATGCTCCAGCATATCATTCTATGGGTATTACATATGCTAAAATGGAAGATTATACTAGGTCAGCAGACTCTTTAACTAAGGCTGTAGATCTACAGCCTAAAGAATTTCTATCTTGGTTTCATCTATCTGAAGCTCACAACAAACTTAATGATTGCGAAGCTGCCAAAACAGCTGCGTTAGAGGCTATAGATTTGAAAAAGAATTTTGGCGGCGGTTGGTTTGAATTAGGTATTGCTGAATATTGTGGAGGTAAAGGAAATAAGAATACATCTATTAATCATTTTGAAAAAGCAAGAAATGATAGAGAATGGAGAAAAATGGCAGAATATGAAATCGATCGCGTTAGAAATCCTGAGAAGTATGAGGAATGATTAAAGCAGTTATTTTTGACTTAGATAATACTCTTCTCGATTTTGTCAAAATGAAAAAAGAGGCAGTAATGAGTGCTCTTTCATCTATGAAAGAAGCTGGTTTAGATTTAGATGTAGATATATCCTATAAAGATATAATGGATATATACGAAGTTGACGGATGGGAAAACCAGGTAGTATTCGACAAATTTTTAAAAAATAAAATTGGTTATGTAGATAATAAATATCTAGCTGCTGGAATCGTTGCTTATAGAAGAGCAAAAGAAGCTAATTTAAAAGCTTATCCAAATGTTCAAAAAACATTGAATCACTTATTAAAAAATGCCATCAAACTAGCCATTGTATCAGATGCTCCTAGTCGAGAAGCTTGGATGAGAATTTATTATTTAAATCTTCACCACTCTTTTGACACGGTGATTACATTTGATGATTCGGGAGAAAGAAAACCTTCTCCAACACCGTTCAAGCTTGCCCTCAAAGAATTAAACCTATCTAAGGATGAGGTATTAATGGTAGGAGATTGGCCTGAGAGAGATATGGTTGGAGCCAATAGTATAGGTATAAAGACTATTTTTGCAAAATACGGAGACGCTTTTGGAGTGAAAGACTCTGGAGCTAATTGGGATATTGAAGACATATCGGAAGTAGTTACTATTATTGAAGAGATTAATAATGGCTAATATTGGTGTCGATATTGTTGCAATCAATCGTATTGAATCTATTTTAAGCTCTGATAAGAAAATAAAATTTTTGAATAAAATATTTTCTGAAAATGAAATTCTAGAATCAAAAGAAAAAGCAAATATGTCACAGTATTTTTCTGGAAGATTTGCAGCAAAAGAAGCAATTAGAAAAGCCTTATCCTCTGAAAAAAAATCAACTAATCAATCTTTTAAATCTATAGAAATTTTAAATAGCGATAGCGGTAAACCTTATGTTCTAAGTGAGACTAGGAAAGATATCAATATTTCTATATCACACGATGGGAACTATGCAGTCGCTTTTTGCATAATAGATAAGTAGTTATGGATTATTTTGAAATAGAAGGAAAGAATAAGCTCTTTGGAGATATTGATATTAGTGGAGCAAAAAATGCAGTATTGCCTTTGATGGCTGCTGCAATCTTAAATGATAGAGCGCTAACTATCACTAATGTACCAAAATTGTCTGACTCAATTACAATGGGAAATCTAATAAAAGGAATGGGCGGAGAAGTTAATTTTGATCATTCTAGTATTATTATTGATCCAAAAAAATTGAATATACCTTACGCTCCATATAAACTTGTAAAAACTATGCGAGCTTCTTTTTATGTACTTGGACCGTTAGTTGCTAGGTTTGGCGAGGCAAAAGTTTCATTACCTGGAGGTTGTGCCTGGGGTCCTAGACCAGTCGATTTTCATCTTGAAGGGTTAAAAAAATTAGGTATAGATATAAGTCTAGAAGCAGGATATGTGATTGCAAAGTCAAAAAAAATAGTTGGAAATAAAATTGTATTTCCAAAAATTTCTGTTGGAGCTACTGGAAATGTATTGATGGCAGCAGTTTTAGCTGAAGGAGATACTGAAATTCACAATGCAGCAGCAGAGCCTGAAATTCAACAATTATGTTTATTGTTAAATCAGATGGGAGCAAAAATATCAGGAATAGGCACTAATATATTGAAAATTCAAGGAGTAGAGAATTTGGGTGGCGTAGATAGTATTAAAGTTATCCCAGATAGAATCGAAGCAGGCACTTTTTTAATAGCTGTCGCCGCAACAGGTGGAAGAGTTAGGTTAAATAATGTAGAGCCGAAACATATGGAAAGTGTAACTAGTCTATTGAAACAGTCTAATATTGATATTGAAATAGAAAAAGATTCTATTCTAGTTACTTCAACTGGATCCGATATGAAGGCTTGCAATATGGAGACCAATGAATATCCAGGATTCCCTACAGACTTGCAAGCACAATGGATGCTTTTAATGAGCTTATCTATAGGAGACTCCACGATAAAAGAAAATATCTATTTTGATCGCTTCACCCATATTTTAGAGCTAAACAGATTAGGATGTGATGTGCGTCTCCATAAAGATCATGCAGTTATTAAAGGCGATAGATCTTTGATTGGAGCTGATGTTATGTCTACTGATATTAGAGCTTCTGCTGCACTAATTATTGCCGCTTTATGCGCAGAAGGTTTGACTAGTATTAGTAGGGTCTACCATATCGATAGAGGTTATGATAGAATTGAAGAAAAATTAGTCAAAGTTGGAGCAAAAATAACAAGGAAGAAATAACCGAATTTCAGTTGTTTCTTTATGAATTCTTTATAGATTACTAATTAAGTTATGAGAATTGTAATTATCGGTGCAGGTGAAGTAGGTTTCCATGTTGCTAAGTCTCTTAGCGAACTTGATTATGACATTGCCGTAGTAGATATTAATCATAAAAAATGTCAACGAGCGAATGAACATTTAGATGTTATCGTTATAAAAGGCAATGGTTCTGATGAAAAAATACTACAGCAAGCCAATGTAGCTGATGCTGATTATGTATTTACTCTAACTAGTTCAGATGAAACTAATCTTATTTCTTCTATGCAAGCACACAATTTAGGTGCAAAAAAGATTGTAGCACGTCTTAGAGATTTTGACTACAGTAAGAATGGACATGCTTTTATTCCTGAGAAATTTGGGATAGATATGGTTATTCATCCTGAAGCTGCCGTAGCTGAAGAAATTATTCGATTAGTTAAGCATCCCTATGCAGATAAATTTTATGAATTTGAAAATGGGAATGCAGTGCTTTTTTCAAAGAAGATAAATCATCGTTCCATTATTATAGGTAAAACAGTAGAAGAGTTTCATAAGGAAAATACAGATTTTAAATGCTTAATTGTTGCTGTAGTAAGAGATGAAAAAATGACTATTCCAACATCTTCATTTAAGTTTGAGCCAGATGACTATATATTCTTTTTTACAAAATCAAAAAATTTAGATATACTTTTAAATGCTTTAGGAATTTCTTCTTCTAAAACTAAGCGAGTAATGATAGCAGGCGCAAGTAAAATTGGACGTCTAATTGCACGACAATTAGAAGGAGATATGTCAGTTAGACTAATTGATAATTCAAAAGAAAAAGCAACTGCTGTAGCCAATGAATTGAATGACTCTATCGTTATTCATTCCGATGCAACAGATGTTGAATTTTTGAAGGGTGAAAATATAAATGAAGTAGATTCATTTATTGCTGTCACAGAAGATCAACAACTTAATTTGTTAGCAGGTATTCTTGCAAAACAATTAAGAGTAAAGCAGTCTATTATACATGTTACCAATCCAGATTATGTAAAAAATATGTCAGATCTTGGAATGGGTTCTATTGTAAGTAAAAATACAGTTAGTGTTAATGCGATTGTTAAAGCAATTAGAATTGATCATAAAGATAATGTAATTCAATTATTTAGCACTCTAGAGATGGAAGCGATAGAGATTGAAGCAGAAAAAAATTCAAAAGCAGTACGTATTCCAATATCTAATTTAAATTTACCTCATGGCAGTATTGTAGCTCTAGTTAATCATAATGGGCACTTAACAATACCATCTGGGGATTATCAAATCCTAGCAAATGACACGGTATTAATTTTCTGTATTCACTCAAAGGTTAGAGAAGTGAATAAGATATTTCAATCAGAATAATGAGCTTAAGACCTATATTTAGATTCTTAGCAATGCTGACAATGTTCTTGTCAATTTTTTTGCTTATTCCTGCATTAATCGATTATGTAGATCTTGGAGGTGTATACTTATTAAAAATAGCAGGAGCTGCTTTTATTCTTTCTCTACCTGTCTTATATGTGTGCAGAAAGGCAAAATCATTATCTAATAAAAATGTATTTTTAGTAATTGTATTGAGTTGGGTGATGACATCAGTTTTTGGTTCGCTTCCATTCTATTATTCAGGATTTTTTGATAATTATACGAATGCATTATTTGAGGCCGTATCAGGCGTGACTACTACAGGAGCTACCATTTTAGATGATATTGAAATTTTACCAAAAAGTATTTTATTCTGGAGAGCATTCCTTCAATGGATTGGAGGTTTGGGTGTTGTTGTGTTTACTATTGCTCTATTACCTCTATTGGGTGTTTCAGGAGAAAAGCTTTTTAATGTAGAGTATCCAGGTCCGTCATCAGAAAAAATTACACCAAGAATAAAAGATACAGCAAGATTATTGCTCAAATTTTATATTGGATTTACATTACTAGAATTTGTATTGCTATCTTATGATATGTCCTCTTTTGACGCTATTTGTCATGCATTGACAACAATGCCCACTGGTGGATTTTCTACATTTAATGATAGTATTAATTCTCAGTCATATTACGTGAAATCAGTCATTTTATTATTTATGATTGTTGGTGGAACAAATTTTGCTTTACACTTCAGAGCAGTTAAAGCTGGGCCAAAATCTTATATAAGAGATAGAGAGTTCTTATACTATATAGGATTAGTCTTATTAGCATCGATATCTATTTTATTCACTAGTTATTGGTATAGCGAAGGATCAAACACTTTAGATACTACTTTTCAAGTAGTATCCATATTAACTACAACAGGATTTACTTCTAGTGATTATAGTCAGTGGACACCTTTTATTAAACAATTTATATTATTTGGATTAATGTTTGTCGGTGCGATGGGCGGATCGACTAGTGGTGGTATGAAATTGATTAGAATCGTTGCAGTCGTAAAATACGCTACAATGGAATTAAAGCGATCGTTGCATTCAAAAGCAATTATACCTATTCGTATAGGTAAAAAAATTATTCCAGATGAAGTAATACGAAAAACTATAGCATTCTTCTTGTTCTATGTAGCATTTTTCTTTTTTGCCTCTTTGTGTTTCATTATCATGGGTATCGATCTTCAATCTGCAATGGGTGCTGCCGCATCAGGAATGGGTAATATTGGTCCATCTTGGGGAGCTCATGGCGCTATGGATAGTTATTTAATGATGCCAATGATAGGGAAGTATATCATGATGTTTTGCATGTTACTAGGAAGATTAGAAATTTTTGCTGTATTAGTGTTATTTACGAAGACATTCTGGAGATCTTAAAATAGAACTACAGTCTAAAATTGCTGGCTTGCCTGCATTACCCGGTATTTATCAATTCAAAGATAAAACCGATAAGATTATCTATATTGGCAAAGCAAAAGACCTCAAAAAGAGGGTTAAGTCCTATTTCCAAAAAAAGTCATACCGCTCGCCTAAAGATCAGTCCCTAATCAATAGAATCATAGATTTTGAATGGATTATTTGTGAAGATGAAGCTGATGCATTTATTACTGAAGCAACACTAATTAAAAAATTTAAACCCAAGTATAATGTTCGATTAAAAGACGATAAGTCTTTTCCTTACTTAAAGATTACAAATGAACAATTTCCTCAAATTGATATTACGCGAAAAGTCAAAAATGATAAATCGCGTTATTTTGGACCATATACAGACGTAAAGTCAATGCGAAGATTGCTAGATGTATTATATCGAGCCTTTCCAATACGTAATTGTTATATCGAACTAAAAGACGGGACAATCATTAAAAAAGGACTAGGGATTCAGACTATATCCGAGTCAGATTATCAAAATATGATTGATGATATGATTTTATTTTTAAAAGGAGAAACTAAGGCATTAGAAAAGAAACTGATGAAACAAATGGAATATTTTTCATCAAAGCTTATGTATGAAGATTCTGCTAGAGTAAGAGACCAAATCAAAGCAATCGGATCATTCAAAAGAGGTCAAAGAAAATTAGAAGCTGATTTTACTAATAGAGATGTTATTGGTATTGAAAGTAAAGACAATCATCATGTGGTAGTTATTCTACGTATTAGAGAGGGAAGAATATTAAGTAGAGAAAAGATTTCTGTAGATACTAACGATTCTATTGCTGAAATATTTCGCTCTATTATTATCAATTTCTATATGAATGCAGCGTATATACCGAATAATATTTATTTATTAGAATTTCCTACAGAACTAGATGAGCTAAAAGAGTGGCTATCGACAAAAAATAATCGCAAAGTAGAGTTTACAGTTCCTAAGAGAGGTGTAAAGCTCAAAGAATTAAAATTGGCTAATAGAAATGCAAAACTTCTATTAAATGAGTGGATGTTAAATTTAGCAAAACGAAAAGATTATATTCCGAAGCTATTAAGTGAGCTTCAAGATATTTTAGCTTTATCAAAGCCTCCTAGACTTATTGAGGCGTTTGATATTTCTCATTTAGGTGGAACAGATACAGTAGCATCAATGGTAGTGTTTAAAGATGGAAGGCCATACAAGAGCGGATATAGGAAATATAATATTAGTGTTGACCAGATTGATGATTTTGAATCAATGAGAGAGGTCGTATTTCGTCGTTACAAAAGACAGCTTGATGAAGGAAACTCATTGCCTGACTTAATTCTTATCGATGGAGGAAAAGGGCAATTATCATCTGCAAAACTATCTTTAGATAAATTGAAGTTAGATCTTCCGATTGTAGCTTTAGCAAAGAGGCTAGAGGAATTATTTATTCCAGGTGAAGCAGAGTCGTTAAGGATTGCAAAAAGTTCTCCAGCATTAAATCTTTTAAAGCAATTAAGAGATGAGGCACATCGATTTGCTATTACATTTCAAAGAAGTAAAAGAACGAAAAGGATGTTATCTAAATAAGATCCTTTTCTTTCATCCAATCGTCTGAAAGAAACTTTCTCATATAATTTCGAATACTATCAGGTAGTATTATCAAGCAATTTTGCCCTTTTTTGAGCTCTTTTGCTGCCTCTAGGGCTGCAAACGTTGCAGAGCCGCATGAACCTCCGATTAATAGACCTTCTTCGGTTATAAGTGTTCTTGCAGTGCTAAATGCTTCTTTGTCATTTACCTTTACAAATCTATCAACAACTGTTGGATCGAATGTCTTTGGAAAGAAGTCATAGCCAATACCTTCAATATGATATGGAGATCCCTTGTATTCATCTTCACCACCTAGGATGGAACCGTAGGGGTCGGCACCTATAATTTTAATATCTGGAATTGATTCTTTAAGACGTCTTCCAACGCCGGTAATAGTTCCACCAGTTCCTACGCCCATTACCACCATATGTAAATCAGTTCCAAAGTCATCTAATATTTCTTGAGAAGTATGATTGTAGTGAACATCTGGATTGCAAGGGTTTTCCCATTGGTCTAGAACGTGACTATTTGGAATCTCTTTATTTAATTTTCTTGCTACACCAAAATTACTATCATCTTCATCGTGAGAAGCTTCTGTCCTCGTACGTATAATTTCTGCGCCTAAGGCTTTAATCGTTAATTCTTTCTCCATGCTCATTTTTTTTGGCATGCATATAATCAATCGATATCCTTTAACTGCAGCAGCCAGTGCAAGTCCAATACCCGTATTGCCTGATGTTGCTTCAATTAAGGTGTCTCCAGGTTTAATCCTTCCAGATTTTTCAGCACAATCAATCATACAAAACGCAGTACGATCTTTCAAAGACCCACCAGGATTAAACATTTCAAGCTTTGCATAGAGATTACATTCTAGGTTTGAGCCGACAGAATTAAGTTTTACAATGGGAGTAGAGCCAATAGTTTCAAGGATATTGTTGTAAATCATAGTTTAATATTAAAAAAAAAGAGCAGAAGAAGCCCCCTCTTTTTTAAAGAAAGTTAATTGTATGAATAAATCGTTAAAAAATTAGTCAAAAATATTATCAAATTTATCTATTCCATTGTTAAATGGTTTGCATTTTATTAAACTCATTTCGTTGTAAATTATAAA
>JABHGE010000028.1:0-5502 GCA_018672235.1 Fidelibacterota bacterium
GATGTATGGGAACATGCTTATTATCTAGATTATCAAAATGTCAGACCTGATTATGTAAAGGCAGTATTAGATAATGCAATTAATTGGGACTTTGTAGCAGATAGATTGAGCTAATTAATTTCTACAATATAAAAAGGTGAATAATTTTATTCGCAAGTAATTTGAGACACAATCTCGATAAATATTATCTTATTGTTATGGAACACTTCGAAAGTTGTATTAATTTAAATCATGGATACAAATCATAAAGAAGATATTGCTCTCATCGTAAATGGAGAGTTTCCTAGAAGTAGAGAGATTATTAATCAGATTAAATCTGCGAAAATAATCATTGCCGTAGATGGAGCAACAAATACATTGATTGATGCTGGTATTACTCCTACCGTTTCCATAGGAGATTTTGATTCAATTAATTTATCATATAAAGATAAAGTATCTAACACAGTTCATGTGGAAGATCAAAATAAGACAGATCTAGAAAAAACATTGGATTGGTGTATTAAAAATAATTATTTATCATTATCTATTTTTGGAATTTCAGGCAAAAGTGAAGATCATTTTTTAGGAAATTTCTTTGCTATCAATGAATATTCTGACACAATAAATTGTACGATCTATACAGATTATTCTACTATTACACCCAGTATAGGAAAAACCGTATTTAATTCTTTTAGAGGAGAAACAGTTAGTATTATCAGTTTTGAATCAAACAATAAAGTCACTTCAACAAATCTTCAATATGTATTAGATGCATACAAACTATTTCCTTCTGCAAGAGCTATCAGAAATCAATCTTTGGGAAATAATTTTACTATTGAGTCTTCAGAAAAATTAATGGTCTTTCAAATTAAAGATTAGAGACTGCCAGTACTTGCTAAGCTATTTGATTTTGCTCTAGATAATAATAATTCTTGAGTTATTTTAGTATTTTCTAATTTTCCTGCCCATGCTTTTAATGCATCTTGCTGCAATGCTCTTCCGTAAGAGAATGTCACATTCCAATTAGTATCATATTTATTAATCTCATTCAAGCGCAAAGTTGCAAGCTCGTCAGACTGTCCACCAGAAAGAAAGGCTATACCGGGAACTCTTGATGGTACATTCTTCATTAAGCACTCTAGAGTTTTTTGTGCTACCTCCTCAACGCTTGCTTGATTCTTACAATCATATCCAGATAATACCATATTAGGTTTAAGTACTATTCCTCTTAAATCAACATTGTGCTTTTCTAACTGATCAAATACTGTAGTTAGTGTTCTTTCTGTTACATCAAAAGACGTATCAATAGTATGAGTGCCATCCATCAATACTTCTGGCTCTACGATTGGTACTAAGCTGGCTTGCTGACATGACAAAGCATATTTCGCTAATCCTTCTGCATTAACTAAAATACAATCATTCGACGGCATTCTATCGCCCAAGGTAATGACTGCTCTCCATTTTGCAAAACGTGCACCTAAAGCATAATATTCTCCAAGACGTTCAGCTAATCCATCTAATCCTGTTGTATTTTTTTCATCCGAACCTTCTTTTAGTGGATGAGCTCCAGTATCAACTTTGATACCCGGTAAGATATCTTTTGATTGTAGGTATTTTGGAATACTATGATCGGTACCAAAAATATTTTGTCTAAAAGTTTCATCATATAATATAACACCGCTAATATATGATTCTAGTCCTGGTGCTGTAAAAAGATTGCTTCGGTAATTACCTCGAGATTCAAATGTAGATTCTACTCCAATACCTTCAAATCGCTTTGTACAAGTTCCAGTGCTTTCATCTGCGGCTAAAATTCCTTTTCCTTTTTCAACCATTCGTGCTGCAACGCTATGCAATTCAGACATCTAATTCTCCTAAATTATACTCATTAATAACAACTTTAATCTCACGATTACCTCCAAAGATTATCTTTGAAGTTACTATTGCTTTATGTTCTTCAAATTTAACTCCAGGAACCCACCCTGTACAAACACCGCTTGCAATAACAAAAGTGTCATCAGACGTACAGAGATCATAAGCATTCCAAATTTTATCAATATTACTACCCACCATTTTACGAGCTCTTTTTTCAAATTCTTCATCATAAAAAACTAACTGGCCTTCAAAAAATCCTCCTAATGCTCTTACGGCAGTTGCAGTAATTACTCCTTCTGGGGCTGCGCCAATACCATATAATAAATCTACTTCTCCTTCAACGGCTTTTAATCCACCGGTTACATCTCCATCTCCAATTAAAATAGGTTCAATTCCAAACGAATGCATGGATGCAATTAAATCTTTATGACGATCTCTATCCATGATAATCACTTTCAAGTCTTTAATTTCTTTATTTAGAACGTTTGCGGTAGCTGTTAGATTTTCTTCAACAGTTTTTGTTAAGCCAATATGGCCAATTAATTCTTTTCTTCCACATAGCTTGTTCATATAAGTATCTGGAGCGTGCAATAACGATCCTGATGGTGCTCCTGCAAGTACGGCAATGGAGTCTGGTAAATCAAACGCGCAATGATTGGTACATTCTAATGGATCTACTGCAATATCAACTTTGATATCACTATTTTGGTTGCCTAATTGTTCTCCAATAAATAACATGGGGGCTTCATCTCTTTCGCCTTCGCCAATTACTACTGTAGTTAAAATATCCTGAATGCTTAAAACTGATCTCATCGCTTCTGTAGCAGCTTGATCAGCTAATTTTCCATCTTTACATCCTCTCAATTTTGCCGCAGCAATGGCTGCTTTTTCAGTAGCTTCTAAAAATGGCTGATAATGTTCTGATATTTTATTCATTCAATGAGTCAATAAGTGTAAATAATTCACTTAGTTTTTCAGGAGTAGCAAATCCATCAAATCTTCCTTTAATAATTCCATCCTGATCAAGCACGTAAATATAACAATTTTTCTTGCTATCAATCCCTAGTGATTTATAATATTTTTTCAGAGGGCCATAGTATGTCACAGTAAAGTCATGTAAAGGTTTTGGTACTCCATTTTGCATTCCTCCATCAATCCAATTTCGTGCCATTGTCCATTGACCACCTAACATAGGAACTTCATAATATTGTACAGTTTTATCAATACCATATTTTGGCAGTAATTCATCTGCCCAAGTATTTATACATAGTTGAGCTCTTTGTTTGAATGCTATAGATAGCACTGCAACTCTACCGCGTATAGCCTCTGGAAATACAACTTCATTGTTTGAAAGTGATATTCCTTTAATAGTAGGAAATTTTTTATTCAGAAAGTTGTCAGGGGGCTCAATAATATGCGAAGAAATATACCCATCATTTTCTTCAATTGTCTTTTTTCTGTACTGGTCTTTTTTTTCCCACTCTTGTTCTTGACGCATCTGTTCTTGCTCTCTCATTGATTCTCGATATTCTCTTTTGGCATCATCGGTATCATTAATAGTCTGTGCCATTAAGGGAAACATAAATAATAATAGTAATTTCTTCATTTTCTCGTCCTTTTAAAAAATGAGACTACAAGAATACCAAGTAGAATCAATGTTTTCATTTAGATTTTTTTTCAGCAAAATAAAATGGTAAATATAAAATATAAAAAATTAGTGCCACCAGTGGAAATACGGGAAATACATGCCACGGAGGTGAAGGGAATAATGTCATAAGGGAATCTCCTTCTGGAGCTTTCATTAAATACCATAAGTTTGCTTCATAGCCAGGCTCTCCTCCTATTAGCACATTTAAAATATACATAATGGGAAGCAATATTAATGAATACTTCAATGCATTTATAAGGGAACTGAATGTCACTTTTTGTCTTATTACTATAACGATATATATAAGGCCAAAAAATAATAATCCATGTCCAAAGAATAATGTAATAAAATCAAGATCAGGAAAAGTAAATACTATATCAGGAGTCATTAGGGCCATTGTTCCTCCTCCAATTCCCCAAAAATAAGCAAAATCAAAAAATCGTTGTTGTCTTGTTAATAAAAATAGTCCAGTTGCGTATGAAGACATATGACAAGCATGCAATGGAACTGTATTTGTCCATTTATAATCTCCTAATGCAATCAAATAGAATGGCTTTAGAAGCTCATTCAAAATAAGAGTGTATCCTAAGACTTGTTCAAATCGTGCAAATGTATCGGGATTATATCGACTGCGATTAAAAAAAGAAAATCCGAATGAGATTGTAAAAATAATTGTGAGTGTTAATAAGTGAGTACTACCAAATAAAATAAATTCATTCATGATAAAAGGAATATAATAAAGGTTAGGTTATAATTTCATCAATTATTAACAGCATTCTGATAGTCCATAAAAAAGTTCTTACCCAGTTAGTCTTCACCAATTTTTCAATCATTTTTTTATCTTTTCCGCTAGAAAGAATAGCATGAATTGGAACCTGTATAAAAAATGTAGAGCACCATATCAATACAATGATTCCAAGATTTAAAGCAAATATTAAGCTTGAAGTATCATTCATATAAAGAACAATTGATGTGATTAACTCAACTATCATTAATGGCATGACAATAATAGATATCCTCCATTCATGAAACTTATGAAAGTTGACAAAAGATGATTTATCGATATAATGAAACGATGGATAATGTATCAATTGAATAGTCCAAATTACTCCAGTTAAAAGAAAAGCTGAAATCGTATTTAGAAAAAAAAGGAAATTCATTTAATGACAGCTAGCATTATACTTTTTTAATCTCCAATAATTATAAGGCCAAGGAGTTAAAAAACCTGCTAATAACATTATAGGCATAGCCCACCAAGTAAGCAATGCTCCACCAGTTAGTAATATATCAGTGACATTCATAGCAGTTTCCATTGCTACCATAGAAATAAAGCTCATACCAATAGCTGTTTTAAAGGCTAAGCTTAATATCATTTGCCTACTCAAAATAAAAGTTTCTAAGGCAATACTTGTTAGCAATCCATTTATGATTGCAAGTGACATTACTTGCCATACCAACCAACTATGTTCAATCATTTGAAATACAAATATAGTCCCAAAATCGCCAATAGAACATCCTAGTAGGCACCATGCAGTATTCACTGCAGATTTTTTCCAAGTATGTTTACATTTCCAACTAATCATAATAGTGTTAATTTAGTGTAGTTATATGAAAAAAAAATTAATTCTATTTATTACAATATGCTTTCTAGGCTTATGGTATTTTATTATCCCAAAAGAAGAGAAATTTATACTTCCTATCTTTACCCCATCAGATTTACGATCTAACCTAGTACATCCTTCTTTAGTGGGAAAAACCGAACACACTGTTCCAGACTTTTCTTTTATAGATCAAAATGGAAATACTATCAATCAAGAAACCGTGCATAATAAAATCTATGTAGTTGATTTCTTTTTTACGTCATGTCCATCTATCTGTATTGATCTGACTAATAATTTAAAAGAAGTGCAGAGCGCATTTATAGATAATGATGATGTGTTAATTCTCTCTCATAGCGTTGATCCAAAAATAGATGACATAGAGCGATTAAAAAAATATGC
>JABHGE010000029.1:0-6966 GCA_018672235.1 Fidelibacterota bacterium
CACCAAGACGCACCAAAAAGAGTGACCCCCGCTCCTTCAAAATCTGCTGGAGTAATCGTTTCTTTGGTGAATGAAGGGTTTTCATTATACACTAGGATTGCATCAGGAATATCAAACGTATTAGCAGCGTTATAGAAATAAGCACTGGATAGTAATAATGCCGTAGCAAAAATAGATAGTTTTTTATTCATGCTAATTTTCGTCTGTTATAAATATAAGACACATCAATAGTAGTGATAAAGGATACATTAGATTTTTAGAGCCAAAAGCATCGCCCCACACTCCATAATGCATATAAGTTGCTCCAATCATTACAATACCAATCATCAATGCTCCCAAGCGGGTTAATGATGCATATTTGATGCCAACAAGCATAAATAGTCCACCTAAAATTTCAAATAAAACCACAAGATATACCAAGAACAATGGCAAGGCATTGGTTAAGCCTTCTCCTCCTACAATTGGTAGTTTCCCCATCCCTGTTTTAATAAAAATAAATGCTAAAAATAATCGCATTATCATTAACACAGATCCTTTATAGTGACTACAATCGCAGTCTAAACATTTGTTTATACAATCTAAAAATTTTTTCATAATTAATACTTCCTTATATGGTTAAATAGTTGCAATCTTGAATTAGCTTAATATCATATATATTTTTCATTTTTTACAACTATTATATTATAATAAAAACTTATCTTTTTGCAAAAATTTTAGTTAATCTTCTCTTGAACTTTCCCGCATTTAAGCATCTTACTCCCATAAAATGGATTTTTAATTTCATCAGTTTCACTTAACCACATTGCTCCTTTATCATCATTATACATAGGGCAAAACAGTTTGTATAAAGTTTTATCCGTTTGTATGCCTAGTAATGTAATTAAAGCATCTATATCATTGCTCAAGATTTGAAAATGCTCTCTTTGTTGATCAATGTAGCCGTCCGCAGAGTTGGTAGTTATGGGAATTTTTACAATATATCCAACTTGCTCTTTTGCATTTTTGGCAATTTTTATATACTCTCTATGTTGATCTTTTGTTAGCTCAGATATATTAAAATTATCAAATGTATCAAGAATAAGGTAGCCAGCTTCGACTGCTTTATTTTCACTATCTTCTGTTAATGCATTTTTTAACTCTAAGTAGGCGTCAATAATTTCAGAGATATTTTGTGAATCGTTTCGCGCAAAAGAAAAGGATGTAAGAATGAGTATAATGACAAATATTTTTTTCATTTTATAAGCTTAAATGTGCCCCATCACAATATGGTGCATTATTTGATTCTTTGCAGCCACATAAATACATATCTCCATCTTTTTCTGCTTTAAATACAATTGGTTGTTTATCTGTCTTAGTATGACTTCCATCACAAAATGGCTGGTTTAAAGACTCAGCACATGTACACCAAGCATAGTTTTTATCTTTCTCGCCTTTAACTAAATATGGTTCTTTTTTTGTATTCATTATTGCCTTTCGCTTTTAATTAGACTAAATTTATGAAGTAATATGTATTTTAACAAGTAGGCACTATTTTTGTTCATAGTTATATAAAAGAGACTATTAAAATGAACCATAAAAAAAATTGTAGTAACACCGTAGGCTGTCCTATTACCTATTCCATGTTGATGATTGGTGGTAAATGGCGCCCTATTATCCTTATGAGAATTGTAGAAGGAATTAATCGTTTTGGAATTTTAGAGCGTAGTATTGATAAAATTAGCAAGAATATGCTTACTCGCGAATTAAGAGATTTAGAAAAAAATGAAATTCTTAATCGTAAAATTTTTGCTGAAATTCCACCAAGAGTTGAGTACAGTCTTACTAAAAAAGGCTTGTCCCTTATCCCCGTGTTGAATCATCTGAATGATTGGGCATTACAATATATAGACAAATAAATAGCGCTTAATGATGGTGAGTATTTTCACCATCGTGCGAATGATTCGTATCTTTCTCAAATTCTTCATTATCTATCTTTTCATGTGTACTCGCTTCGTGGGAGTGTAGTTCACTATCCCCATGAGAATGTACCTCAGTATTATGTTCATGCCCTTCTACCTGAACAGTATGATCTTCTTCATGATTAATATCTGAAAAATATCCATTGAGCTGATATGCTAGTAAGAGTATACCGCAAACGATCAGTCCCCAATTAACCACCGTAGATAATCTTTTAAATGAATCTCCTCGAAGAATTAAAATAATAGGATATACTATTAGAAGCGCTGCTATTTGTCCGAATTCTACTCCCAAATTAAATGAAAGAATTGATAATAATAGACTGTCTTCGTTTAAATGTAATTGCTGTAAACGAGTAGACAATCCAAATCCATGAATTAGTCCAAAGAGAAAAACCATGAGAATCAAATTAGGCGCATTTCTGGAGAATACTTTTTTAAAGCCATCTAAATTTTCAAATCCTTTATATATCACACTAAATGCAATAACAGCATCAATCAAATAATAATTTGCAGTAATCTTATAAAAAGTAGCAAAGATAAGTGTAATACTGTGTCCGATAGTGAACGCAGTAACAAATTTTACAATATCTGGAAGTTTTGTTAAGAAAAAAATTACACCCACTAAAAATAATATATGATCATAGCCTGTGACCATATGCTTGGCTCCCAAATATATAAAGTCTAAAAAACTGCCATCTACAAACTCAGCTTGATCAGATTTTGAAAGCTCATGAGCAAAAAGATTACTTACTATTAAAAGAGATGTTAAAAGTGATTTCATTGTTATAAATATACAAAAAAAAGACTGCATAAGTAGTGCTTGTAATGTTTTTGATAAACGAGTTGATATGAATGGTGATAATATTTCTTGAAAAAATCTTTGAATTTGTTTTTACTATATTATTAATAGATAAAATCTGCTGATGAAATAGTACTATGGTTGGTGTCAGTTATCGTAAATAAATATTCGTTATTAGCGCTTACCAGAGTATGACTTCTATAATCATAATAAAAAGTATAACCACCCGCAGAAAATGAACCTTGGGTTCCTTGTGCGATAGAAACATTAGAGAAACTTAAATCGCCTTCTAAGCGAATTTTATCAACTCCATCTTCAAAATCATGAATAGTGCTTGTAGTTATAAAGCCATCTGAACCATCCCCTGGACGAGCGATAAAAATATCGTGGCCACTGCCGCCGTAAAGCTGATCTTTCCCGTCGCCACCATCAAGAATATCGTCGCCATTCCCGCCATATAACTCGTCGAAACTGTCAGAACCATATAAAGTATCGTTGTCATCGCCACCATAAAGCTTATCTTGGCCACTTCCGCCGTCGATAATGTCATTTCCCGCTTCTCCATATAGAAGATCTCTTCCACCAAGACCAAACAAAATATCGTTTCCTGCTCCAGCATATAATGTATCTGGATTTGCAGTACCATAAATTGTATCATCACCTGGGCTAGTATTTGGAGAGCTTATTTCAATAAAAACTGTAGCTTTATTGCTATCAACCATACCATCATTTGCTTTGTAAGTAAAAGAATCTGTTCCAAGGTTAGTTGCGATGAAGCGCGCTATATTTCCTTCAATTGAAGCTGTACCGTTTCTTGGATTATCCACAATACTAAATGTTAAATTATCATTTTCTATATCTGAACCAGCTAGTATTACATCTATTGACTGGTTAATAGTCATAGATAAATCGTTTATATCTTGAACTGTGGGATTATCGTTTACCATGCTAATTGTAATCATTACGGTTGATACATTACTATCATTAGAACCATCATTTGCTTTATATGTAAAAGTATCTGTTCCATTATAATTCTCTGTTGGCAGATAAGTAATAATATTACCATTTACACTTGTTGTTCCCATTGCAGCATCAACAACGATTGTATAAGTTAAATTTGTTCCATCTGTTCTATATTTTTGTAATGTAATATCGATAGAGGTATCTTCATTGGTCGTAACACTAAAGTCATCAATAATAAGAGGTTGCAAAGATGATTCGCTCTTTGTCGGTGAACTACATGATAACAAAGAATAAATAAAACTATAAAACAGTATTTTTTTCATATTACTTAAATGTACAAAAAAAAGGACTACCGAAGTAGTCCTCTCTGTTTTAAGATTTAAACTTTTCTGTATAGAATTTCTTTATCTCTGGTTTGAGCAACTTAGTTACTTCATGAACATCTTTTACGATAATAATATTATCAAAATCAGCTTTATCCATTAACTGTGCTTCTAATGGTTCTGATTTAACCCAGTCCAGAAAACCGCTCCACATATCGCCAACTAGAATTACTGGCCTTGCTGAAATATGGTTTACCTGAATCAACTGCCAAGTATATAATAACTCAAGAAGCGTACCAATTCCTCCAGGGGTAACAACAACAGCATGGCTTATACGGAGAAACTCGTCTAAACGAGAAGAAAATCTTTTGTGATGATATCTTACATCTACATGTTCATTTGGAGTGTCTTCAAAAGGAAGCTCAATGCTAAGCCCGTATGATTTTGATTTTGATGAACTACCTTCTTTGGCACCTGCATTCGCAGCTTCCATCAAGCCTGGTCCTCCGCCAGTAACTATATCTGCACCGCTCTCTGCCAATTCTTTAGCTAATATATATACTTCCTTATATTCTTTTGTGTCCGGCTTTATTCTTGCTGAACCGAATATACTTACTCTATAAAACTCAGTGCCCATATCAGTGATCACTGTATCCAAATCAGCTACTATATTATTTAACTGTTGTATCTGCTTAGATAAAAACTTTCTGACTTTTTTTTCTTTGTCATTCATGTCATTCTCCTTTTTCTTCTGATTAAACAACATAGTTAATTTTGATTGTATCTACTAATAGGAAAAAAGGCCTACCCAAATAGTCCTCTTTATTTTTTCGTCATCTACGTTGTTTTCTTCTACTGCTTCAATAGTTTTTTCGATTGCAGCTTTAACTACATCTTCTTTGATGACTTTTTTAACTATTTTTTTTCTAGCATCAGATTTTAAAACCTTTTTTACTAATGGCATCAAATTAGGTATAGGACAATTTTCTGCCAAAACTGGATATGAAGAAATAAATATTGTTAAAAAAAAATTGATAAAAAAATTCATTCAATCGCCTTTCATATTTTTAATTTATTGAATTAATTTTAAGCCTGTTGATATCAGGTTTGAAATTTGAATATTTTCTTTTAAAAATTCTAAATACTTTAACAATTCTTTTTCAAAAGACAAATTTGATTTATATAACAGTTCATATATTTCAAGAACCAATAACCATTCACCAGAAAAATCCTTTCTTATTTTTAGAAAAATATCTTGTAAAATATCAACTTTGATATCATTTTTGTTTCTCATAATTCTTACTTGTTTGTATAAATTATGAAGCAATTTTTGTTTATCAGAATATTCAATTTGAGGTGGTTTTTTAGATAAAATAATTCCATCATCTTCAAAAGAATCATAGGAAGCTGGACCACAAAAAGCAGATGTGATTTTCTCTCCCAATACCATGTCATATGTACCCCAATCTGGTTGGAATAATGTTGCCTGGTTTTGAGAGTCTACACTATGTGTGACCGTACAGTCTTCAAATGAAAGCATTCTGAGCCTTCTGTACTTATTATCAGGATAATACACCTTATTTATTAGTTTGCCTGAAACATGAATTCCTCCTTCAAAAAAAATATCAACCTCTTTGTTGACAATGATTCCCATCACATCTAAATCTTCTTCTGAGCATTCTTCTAATGATAGGGCGGGATAGAAAGAAAGACGTCCTATTGGACTTCCAAATCCATCTTTGTGATACTCGGTTCCATGATTAGGAATTTCTACACCATTCACATACAAAGCTGTAGGGTTTGATGTTTGAAAATAAACAGGGTTACCATTACAAGAAATAACATTAGAAAAAATACCTGATATCTGTACCCCTGAACTTAATTCAATAGTCCCAATTTTTTCTGAGTCAATAGCATTTTGAATTCCTTTCAAGCCGCCTATCTTAAATGACATTTTACTAACAAACTGCTCCAAAACTTCACTTAGAAATTTAAAAGATGGAGTAATAAATAGTTGTGGCTGTGGCGTAGTAATGTCAAAATTAACTTCAGCTACATTAACATTGTATGGTAATTTGGATAACGATTTATTTAAACAATCTTTACTTTCTTTAATAGATGAAAGTAACCCAGCACCATAAACCTTTGGGTTTTCAATATTCCCAATTAATCCATACTCAACAGTCCACCAATGAAGATTTCTAATTTTAGCCATTTCTGAAAGTTCGCCCATATTACTCTGTAAAAACTCAACTAATTCTGATGACTCTTTAATAGATTTTTCAGATGAATTTGGATTTTCTTTTATAGTTGATAATTCACGTATTGCATGGAAAAGCTTATCATCTTGTGGTTTTGAAAAAGCTTTGCAACCAATTTCACCAAATCGTTTCAAATATGTAGCATATTCAGGATCAGCAATTATTGGAGCATGACCTGCTGATTCATGAATTATATCTGGAGCAGGAGTATAGTCTATGTGCTTTATTGTACGAATTTCTGCAGAAATTACAAGCACGTTATTTGCCTGAAATTCCATAAAAATTGATGGAGGTATAAATCCGTCAACCGCAACTGCAGCCCATCCAATATTTTTTAAAATACGATTCATGCCTTCCATTCTAGGAATATCATCAATCGCAATGCCTGTCTTTTTTAAATCATCTACAAAATCACCATATGAAACATGTTGCAAAAAATCAACACTTGATCTCATAACATATCTCCAAACAGCTTGATTTTGAGCTGTGTAATTATCATAAGGTTGCTTTACAATATACTTATGTAGATATTTTGGCAATCTTTTCGTTATACTATTTAATTCTATTTCGTATGTTTTCATTCAAGAGAAATTAATTATTGGCACCATATATTAACACATTAATAAGTTTTAATTACTAATTCTTAAAAACTACTTTATCGA
>JABHGE010000030.1:0-27610 GCA_018672235.1 Fidelibacterota bacterium
ATACTATCTATGTGTCGATCGTCAACGATACTTAAATCATGCTTGCTGTTAAAATGATCTAGAAATTTATCTTGAATAGCATGCTCACTTTTATTAGATAAGACTGCTCTTCTCGACACTTCTTCTTTGCCTGGGACTGCAGACTCCTCAAATGCTCTGTTCAAGAAATCTAATACATTAATTTCTTGATTATTAGGTATCTGAGGATTCTTTAAATCCTTTTTAGCAGGAGCCTGGTTAGGAACAAGTTTCTTAGCCTTCTTTTGATTGCTTCTATAGGCAGACCAAAGATAAAAACCTGCAATCGCCCCCCAATACAGTAATTCTTCCAAACTTATCCCTTTGATTCGTCTTGGGATTCTTCTCCTGTACCAGCAATAGACTGTCTCATACTAGTGTCTGAAGCAATATTATCGAGCTTGTAATAATCTAAAATTCCTAAATTACCTTCTCTAAATGCATGGGCCATAGCTTTAGGCACTTCAGATTCCGCCTCAACAACTTTAGCTTTCATTTCTTGCTCTAAGGCTACTGCCATTGCTCTTCTAGTTTCTGCTTTTGCTTGAGCAACTCTTAAGTCTGCTTCTGCTTGATCAGCTTGTAACTGGGCACCAATATTTTTTCCTACATCAATATCAGCAATATCAATTGAAAGTATTTCAAATGCTGTTCCTTGATTTAATCCTTTATCTAATACATTTTTAGAGATTGAGTCTGGATTTTCTAATACTGCCTCATAAGACTCTTTTGAACCAATGGCACTTACAATTCCTTCTCCAACTCTTGCGATGATTGTATCTTCTGTTGCCCCTCCAACTAAGTTAGGGATATCAGTTCTCACAGTAACTCTTGCTCTTGCTCTCACTTCAATACCATCTTTTGATACGGCAGATAATTTTCCATCTACTGGCGCATCAATTACTTTTGGATATACGCTTGTTTGTACTGCAGATAAAACATCACGCCCTGCTAAGTCAATTGCAGTAGCAATTTCAAAAGTCAATTCGATACCAGCCTTTTCTGCGGCAATTAGTGCAGCAACGACTTTATTTATATCTCCACCAGCCATATAATGCACTTCTAGATCATCGCTTTCCAGCGCGATTCCTGCTTTACGAGCTGCAATTAGTCCATTAACAACAACACCTGGAGGAACACGTCTAAATCGCATTCCAATCAAATTAAAAATAGTAACCTGGCCACCTCCAATACTAAATATGGCTTGTAGCCATAGTCCTACTGGAACGACCCATAATAATAATAATATAAATAATACTAACGGTAAGGCAACATAAAGTCCCATTACTCCTCCTTTTTTTGTCTAAAAATCTTATACAATTTATTCATAAACTCTGATATAGTCCTACACCTTCCCTCTTTTTTTATAATTTTTTTTCAGCGTACTTTTGTTAGAGTCTGTAGTAATAAATTTTTCTAAAAATTTTGATTTCAATAATAGATTAGCTACCATAATTAAGGCTATAATTGCTCCAACAACACCCCAAGAAAATCCATCCATTGCTTGCGAATAAATTTCATCGCTCACAGGGACTCCGGGAATTAATAGAAGATATAACCCATAAAATAAAACGCCAATCCCTGCAATACCAAAAAATCCAAATCCAGGGATTGCTATAAACTCTATTACGAGCAATAATAAACCGCTCATAATAATTAATAAATCCATAGAAGAGGCCAACTGTGTCAAGTATCCTGCTCCCAAAGCTAGTGTTAAACATACAATACCTATGGTGCCTCCAATACCCCATCCAGCGCTATATAATTCAGATATAATTCCAATCGTACCAAAAGTGGTTAATAGCGATGATATGGTAGGATCTGTAAGGAAACGTACTAGGTCTTCAGACCAGTTTTCATTTAAAGTAATAATATTATAATCTTCTACGCCAAGGCTAGATAAAATTTCTTCTATTGATTCGCCTTTTCCGTCAGCAATACCATACTTTAATGCTAATTCTGTAGTTAACGTAATAAGCTTGCCTTCTTTTCTTCCTTCTATATCCTCAACTTTTAATGAGTCTCCCTGAATTACTAAAAATTCAAAACTTAATTCTTCATCAACCATTCCTCGAGCGATACTGGAATTTTTTCCTGTCTTTTCTGCAGTAGCAGCCATTTCTTCTCTCATATAGCTTTGAGATTTTTCTGATTGTTTTGATCCTGTCATATCTACAACGCTAGTAGCTCCAATAGTTGCTCCATCTGTCATATAAATTTTATCGCATGATAAAGAGATCAGGGACCCAGCTGAAATTGCTCTACGGTTAATAAAAGCTATCGTGGTAATATCTGTTGCTGATATAGCATCTTTAATTTGAGTAGCCGCATCAACCCGACCTCCAAAAGTATCTATATCAAAAATAATTAATTCACTATTATTAGACTCTGCTATACTTATAGCGCGCTTCACAAAACTAGGGATTCCTAAGTCGATTGTATCTTGTATGGGAACGATATAAATATTTTTTTTATTTTCTTGAGCCATATTACTCCCTAGAGTGAGTAATAAAATAAATAGCCATATGTGTTTGAATTTTGTTTTCATTGCTAATACAAAGATTTACATTTACTTAATGTATATATTTCTGAAAGTGCTTTCATTTTTTCTAAGAACTGTTCCAACATTCTTAAATAAACTTACCTATAAATGCTTCTATAGTCTACTATTCCATCTACTAAAATTAAGACGAAAAGTAGTATTAGATAACTTAAAAAGAGCATTTCCTGATAAAAGCCAAAACTGGTACGAAAAAATGACTTCTGAGTGTTATAAATTTTATGTAGAAGATTTTTTAGAATTTCTTTCTTTTCCAAGGTACTTCGACAATAAAAAGATAAAGTTCAACGATCTTGAATTATTAGATGAAGCATTAAAAGAAGATAAGGGGGTTATCTTTGTTGGTGGACACTTTGGGTCATTTGATAAGCTCTTCTATGATCTTTCAAATAAAGGATACTCTTTATGTGGAGTGGCATATAAACAAAATGATAGTGCTGCAGATCAATTTTTTAAGAAAATTAGAGAAAAATATATGGAAAGACAGCTCTATAAAGGAGAATCGGGCATTCATCTTAAAGCTGCGTTAAAGAACAATGAGATACTAATCTTACTAAGCGACCAAGATGCCAGAGAAAAAGGCAAATTTGTTAATTTTTTTAATATTCCATCTTCTACTCCATCTGGAGCAGCCATATTGCATAAACGAATAGGAGCGCCCATTATTTTCTTCGCCATCACAAAACATGATCATGAATATAGTGTAACCTTTACAAAAATAAACGCAGCTGGAACGTTAGATGTGGATGAAGTTGTTCAAGAGTATACACTAGCATTAGAAAACGTTATTAAAAAAAATCCAGAACAATATTTTTGGTTTCATAAAAGATGGAAAACTACTCTAAGAGGATTATGAAAAGGATCGCAATAAATCACCCAGATGTTATTCATCGCACATTATTGGCGTTAAAAAATAACCAAATAATTGCATACCCTACAGATACAATTTATGGGATTGGAACAGATATAGACAATGATCTTGGCATAAACAAGATTAACCATCTTAAGAATCGACAAGCCCCTATGAGTATTATTACCCATAGCCTTGAAAGCCTTTCTAATAAATTGGTTATCCCCTTAAACATGAAAAATAAAATGGACAGTATCATTGCAAAAGGCGATACATGTATTGTAAAATATAAATCAAATAGCTTTAATAGTTTAATTACTAAGAATAACATGATTGGATTTCGCGTTCCCAACTACCCATTCTTGACCACACTTTTATCTGAATATAATAAGCCTATAACAACTACAAGTATTAATACTACTGGTCAAGAACCAGTTAATAACCCAGATGAGATAGAAAAAATGTTTGGCTCTAATATAGATCTCATAATAGATGGTGGTATTATTAATAATAAGTCTGCTTCAAAAATTTATATGTTTGATAAAGATAATATTTCTCAAATTCGATAAATAATGAAAAAAATTATTATACTCCTATTCATGTCTTTCTTATTAGGACAAACATCTTTAGAAAAATCTCCATCTTTTGTACCTGGAGAAGAGTACAAATATGATCTATTTGTTGACTTCATTAAAATTGGCCCTGATTTAATAAAATTAGGTTCAGCTACGCTAAGTATAAAAAATATAGAAATAATAAATGGGCGCGAAGCCTATCATTTAAACTTTTCCGTAAAGACTTCTAAATTGGGTGATGCTCTATATAAGATTAGAGATACAATAGATGTATGGGTTGATACTGAATCGCTTGGCTTAATTAAGCAGGTTAAAAAATTGCGCGAAAGGAATACCCGACGCGAATCAACAACTGTCATTCAAGGTAACAAGGCTATAACTAATGGTAAAGAATACACCATACCAGAGAATATATTTGATCCATATGCGTTAATAATGATTCTAAAAAATGAAAATATATTAGAACAAGAATCAAAAAAATTTACTACGCTAGATGAAGGCAAAGTGAGAGAAATTGAGATACAAAATATTGGGATGAAAACCATTCGTACGCCGGCGGGGAAATTTGATGCTTACACGTACAAGCCTTTACATAACGGCAAATCTGCATTAAAAAATAAAGGGGATATGCAAATATCATATGGAACCATTAACAGCCGAACTGTGCCTGTTAAAATATCATTGAAGCTCAGTAAGGGAGTAATTGTTTTAAAATTAAAAAAGTCTAAGAATATCGTTGATTAGCAGAAATGCCATTAATGATAACAATATAAACATTCCTACTGACTGGATACGCATTCTCGCTTTAACTGAAAGTTTTCTTCTCATCAATACTTCAATTAAAATAACTGCAATATGTCCACCATCTAGCCCTGGTATCGGTAACATATTAATGAATGCTAAATTTACACTAATCAAAGCCATCAATAATAAAAATGGACTTAGCCCAGCTTGTGCTGCATCTCCAGCCATTTGTCCAATCATAATAACGCTACCTACTTCATCTTTTGAAACATTACCTTGAAAAATCATTTTTAAAGAAGAGCTCATCAATACCATTGACCATGCTGTACGATTATATCCATATTGAAAAGATTCTATAAACCCTAGTTCTTTCACTTGCATATCTTTGGCAATGCCAATTAATCCAATAGTTTCGTCTACTCTACCTGCTTTAAAGTTTGGTCCAGAGGACAATGTAATATTTTTTTTATATGACTCGCCTTCTCTTATAATTGTAATAGGTATTTCTTGGTTAGGATTTTTTTCTACTATGCTTACAGCGGCTGTCCAACTTGCAACTTCAATATTATTAATTGAAATAATTTTATCTCCAACTAACAAATCAGCACTTTCAGCCGGTCCGCCAGGAGCAACAAAATCTATAACAACATCTTGATCAACAGGTACTACATCTCCATCTAGAGCGCCGATAGCAGAAAAGACAAAAAAAGCTAAAATAATATTCATAATAACGCCTGCACTTAAAACCCAAATTTTTTGTAACGCACTCTTTGATTCTAGTTCATCATCGGCACCAACTAGTTCAGTATCCATGTTCTCATCTAACATGCCTTTAATTTTGACATATCCACCCAACGGTAGAGCTCCAATTACAAAAACTGTATTAATATTTTTTGGTTTAAACTTATAAATCGTAGGAGGCATCCCAATTGAAAATTGCTCAACTGTCACACCTATGCTTCGTGCAGCTAAATAGTGACCAAGCTCATGCACAAAAACAATGATGCTAATAAGTATAATGAATGCGATTATATAGATCATAGAATTAGCCCAAATATAGTTTTATTTGTTGATTTAATGTAAGTAAATCTTCTACAGATGGACTTGAATTATCTTCAAATTCATTTATCACTTTTTCAAGTAAACTTCGTATATCTGTAAATAAAATCTCTTTATTTAAAAATTGATTAACAATATAGTCATTTGCCATGCTCATAATAGGAATCCTGTTGCCTCCTCTGTCAATTAATTCAGTCAGTAACTCTAAGGCGGGGTATCTTGCATAGTCTGGTTTTAAAAATGTGAATTGACCAATATCTGCAAAATTTAAACTGCCGTAATTACTATGGATTCTTCCAGGAAAAGATAGGGCATACTGTATGGGAATTTTCATATCCGGAATTCCAAGATGCGCTTTATAAGAGTCGTCTATAAACTGTACCATAGAGTGTATAATAGACTCAGGATGAATAACAATTTCTATATCTTTTTTATTGACATTAAATAACCACATTGCTTCTACCAATTCTAGTCCTTTATTCATCATAGTGGCCGAATCGATTGAGATTTTTTTTCCCATATCCCAATTAGGATGCTTTAAGGCTTCTTCTTGGCAGATAGAGCTAAATGTATTTAATTCTCTTTTTAAAAAAGGTCCTCCGCTACCAGTTAAAATTATTTTTTTTAACACATCGCTTTCTTCCCCATGAAGACATTGAAAAATAGCAGAATGTTCACTATCTACTGGAATTAAATTGGCTGTATTTTCTTTTACTTTTGGCATAATAAGATGTCCTCCTAACACTAAAGACTCCTTATTGCTCAATGCTAATTCAATATTATTATTAACTGTGTTTATAGTAGGAATTAAGCCATCTGTTCCCACAATAGCATTAATAACAAGATCTATCTCTTTATACTGCGATAAGATATCAGAAGAATTTTCTCCAACGATTAAATCAATACTATTTTTTTTACAAAACTCTGTAATTGGATGGTGTTCAGGTATTGTGTTAATGCCAATTTTTTTGGGCATAAATTTTTTGGTTTGTTCGAAGAGTAGATCTGCATTATGATTACATGATAAAGATATTATGTCAAATTGATTTTTATTTTGATTTATAACTGATAAACTTTGAGTGCCAACAGAACCCGTTGAACCAAATATTGCAATTCTTTTCATTGAAGCTATACTAAATAATTCCTCTATCACTTTTTTCCATAAAATTAATAATTTCATCAACATGTTCATTGTTTTGAAATTTTTCTTTTATTTTTTTAAGCGAAATAGCTGGATTTAATTCAGACCTAAAATAATAACGATAAACTTTTTTAATTATAGCTTTATCTTCATCGCTAAATCCTCTTCTAGATAAACCTAAGGCATTAATTCCTGCATATCGAAGAGGGTGTTTTCCTCCTAGAATATATGGAGGAACATCTTGAACAACTTTTGAATTTGCTGCAAGCATTACATGTTTTCCAATTTTACAGAATTGATGTACATTGGTAACACCGCCTAGAATAGCCCAGTCACCAACTTCAACATGTCCGCCTAAAGCTACTAAATTTACTAAAATAGCATTATTCCCAATAATGCAATCATGGGCAACATGAACGCCAGTCATTATTAGAACATCGTCTCCGATATTAGTTTCTCCTGTAGCCTTTGTTCCGCGATTTAATGTAACAAACTCTCTAATGATTGTACGTTTACCAATTATAAGCTTTGTTTTTTCTCCACCAAATTTTTTATCCTGCGGTATGGCCCCAATACTACTATTATGAACAATACTAGATTCATCGCCAATCTCTGTATATTGGCCAATGGTATTAAAATTACCGATAGTTACATTATTGCCAATGATAACATCATCTTCAATAACGTTGTAGGCTCCTATCGTTACATTATTACCAATTTTTGCTGAATCTGCTATAATATTTGTTGGATGTATCTTATTCATTTTCTTTATCTACTATTGTGGCAAAAAATTCTGTTGACGCTATTTTTTTATCTTTTACAAAGCATGTAGCAGCAAATTTAAAAGAACCTAATTTGTGCTGTAATAATTTTGCTTTAATAAATAACTGATCTCCAGGTATTACGTTATCATATATTTTATAATTTAATATTTTTGACATAAATACTAGTTTTTTAGATGGATCTTCCATGAAATCTACCATCAATAAACATCCTGACTGTGCAATAGCCTCTAAAATTAAAACACCTGGCATTATAGGCCTTGTAGGAAAATGTCCTTGGAAATAAGGCTCATTTATAGAAACATTCTTGAGAGTTCTAATGCTTTCTTTTTTTTTATGTTCAATAATACGGTCGACCATTAAAAATGGATAACGATGCGGCATTACATCTAATATGTAGTTAATATCATTCATTTAAAATTGATCCTTAAATTCTTTTCGCAATAATTTTGCAAACTCAACATTGCCTTTATGCCCACTTCTGATTGCAGTAATATGTCCTAAAATTGGCTTACCTAATAGCGCAAGATCACCCACTAAGTCTAATGTTTTATGTCTGACAGGTTCATTCTTAAATCGTAAAATTTGTGATTTATATAAACCCTTAGTCCCTTCATAAAATTTAATTCCAAATCTTTTTCGAAAGAATTTTACTTGTTGGTCGTTTATATCTGTATCAACAATAATAACAGCATTACCTAGGTTGCCGCCCTTAATCAATCCCTGTTTTTCTAGCTGTGCTACTTCACTTAATAAGCAAAATGTACGTGCTGGTGCAATCTGTTTTTCATAATTAGTATACATATTTTGTACAGAACTATATTGTACGTCTAGTGCATCTAAATCATATTGAATAGTAAAAGTTGTTTTAAATCCATCATATGGTACAGCAAATACTTCAACATCTTTTTCTTCATCGGCATAAAAAATAGGTTTAGTAATTCTTAAAAAATCAACCTTACTGTCTTGTTCTATAATTTGGCCTTCATTTAACGCAGCAACAAAATCTTTTGCACTACCATCCATTACTGGGGGCTCTTTACTATTAAGCTCAATTAAAAGGTTGGTAACACCCATACCCGCACATGCAGACATAACATGTTCTGTGGTATGAACTCTTACTCCATTTTCTTCAATGGTAGTTCCTCTAGTTAAGTCTATTACATTTTCTATATCTGGCGTGACAATCTGATCTTTTTGATCATTTCGCATGAACTTGACACCAAAATTTTCTTTAGCTGGATGAAAAGTAATAGTACTCTCTACTCCTGTATGTAACCCAATTCCCGTACAGGATACTGGATACTTAATTGTTTTTTGTTTTTTTATCATTTTTTTTCAATCTTTTTTCTAATAATTCTAGTCTTGTAAATACTGCATCTCTCTTTTGTTTTTCCTTGATAGGTCGAGCAGGATTTCCAGCATACATTTCTCCTCCATTTAAAGATTTTAATACACAAGAACGTGCAGCCAAAATTGATTCTTCTCCTAATACAATATGAGGTCCAATATCAGACTTTCCACCTATCATAGAATGAGCCTTAATTACTGTACTTCCTCCAACAAATACTCCACCTGCTAATAAACATCCTTGTTCAATCTTTACATTATGTGCAATATGTACCTGATTATCTAGTTTGCAATGGTCCCCAATAACAGTATTCTTTACAGAGCCTCTATCGATAGTGCAAGTTGCTCCCAACTCTACAAAATCGCCAATAACAACACTCTTGATATGGGGAATTTTATGATGGCCTTTATTAATGGTAGTAAATCCAAAGCCATCACTCCCAATAATAGATCCACTATGAATTAACGTATTATCTCCAATCACAACATCTTCATAAACAATTACATTGTCCTTTAAAGTAGAATTTGATCCAATAATAGCTCCAGAATTAATTTTTACGCCAGAGCCAATGATGGTATTGTCTCCAACAATAACATCTTTTCCAATTACAGCAAATGCAGCTATCCCCACATTTTTTCCTAAAGATGCTGAATCAGCAATAGCTGTCTGATTGTGGATTATATTTTCTTTAGGTGTCTTTTTAGAAAATAATTCTAGTACTGCAATCATAGCTAAATATGGATTTTTAACGACAACGCCAGGGCGTTGCTGTAAATCTTCTTTGCTTGTAACAATAAAAGCTGATGCTTCAGAAGATATAATTCTGTTCTTATATTTTGGGAGAAAGGCAAATGATATTGATCCAGCAAGAGCTTCTTCAATATCGTCAACGCTAGTAATGATAATGGAACTATCGCCGACTATTACACCTTTTACCTCTGAGGCAATTTGTTTAAGTGTAAACAATAGAAAGCTCTATATTATTCTTTTGATTTTCTTAATTCGTAAAGAACGTCATCTGTCAAATCATGTGTTGGCTTAGTATAGAGAGATGCTTGAGACCCATCCATAATAATATCATAACCTTTTGATATGGCTACAACATCAACAGCTGCTTTAAACTTCTGAACTAAATCAAACTCTAATTGTTGCTGCTTTCTAGTAAGCTCTCCATTTGGACCAACTTTTGCTTGTTGGTAGCTTTGCATAGCGTTATTCATGTCTACGATATCTTGCTCTTTAGCCTTTTTTAACTCTTCTGACATCATAAGACTTTGTTGTTCATACTCTTTTACCATGCTGTCAAGTTCGGTAGCCATTGTTTGATACTCTTTTTGAATGACTTGTAGGTCAAGTTGTAATTGTTGTTCTACTTCTTTGAACTCTTCAAAATCAAGTCTAATTTTTTCTGAAAAAACTACACCAATTTTCTCTTGAGCAAATGATACTCCAATTAATAATAATAACATCACTATTTTTTTATACACTTTATTCTCTCCTTTAGTACGTTTGTCCAAATGTGATAGTATATTCCCACCCTTGTGGATTACCATCACCATTAATATCGTCAAATCCATATCCCATATCAAATCCTAATTTACCAATACCTGGCATAAAAAACCTAACACCAACACCGGCAGATTTTTTCATAGAAAGAGGGCCATTTCTATCTATATAAAACGGCTCAGACATTTTTGAACTATTCCATACATTCCCCATTTCTCCAAAAGCCATTACATATATTACAGGATTTTCTGATAATGGGAATCTTAATTCAGTTGTTACTTTACCCATTGAGCTTCCTCCAACAGCTTGTCCAGAGGCTGTTTGTGGTCCAATAGAATTATCTGGATATCCTCTTAAAGCATTACCATAAGGGATTCCATTTCCTCCCATAATAAATCTTTCATCAAATGGAACAAAGCTTTGTATATCATCTCCCACATCTAACGTTTTAATAACACCTAATTTGAAAGAGTTATATAATACAACTTTAGAGAAAGTGGGTGTAAACCAATTTAAATCTAAGATATGCTTTTGAAAGTTTTCATTTCCTCCCAAAAATCCGCCTGAATATGTATTTTCAAGTTGGAATCGAGATCCTGCAGTAGGAAATTCTGCTCTATTTCTACTATCTCTAGAAAGCATTTGAGAAAAACTAATTCCTCGGGTTGTATCTAGTCCACCAATATATTGATCAATATCTGCTTGTGTCCCTTGATATTGTTTTTCCATAATTTTTGCAGACCACATGACTCTAAAGAAGTCATCTGGCCATTCCAATCTTCTACCAAAACTTGCTACTGCACCTGCTACTGTGAAATCTAAAGGAAAATAATAATTCGTAGAAGAACCTCTATAGGAATAAAATACTGAAGCTCCTACTAGATACGGGCTATCATTAATCATAGGATCTTGAAAACTAATATTTAAAGATCTATACTTTGAAGGCTCTTGATTAGAGTATAAAGAAAAATTAGTCCCAGTACTCAGACCAACGTTAAATTTCTGGCCTCTTCCCATAAAATTATCAAATTCTACTCCCGCTCCACCTGTGATACCGTACTCACCAGTGAATCCAAGATTTGCATTAATTCTTTGTGTTGATTTTTTTTCTTGAACAACAAAGTCTAGATTAACTTTGTCTTCTGATATCGGGTTAACATCAGGCACTACATTATCAAAATAATTTAAAATCCATATATCACGCTGACTACGCATTAATTTAGATTTATTGAATACATCTCCAGGGAATAGTTTTAATTCGCGCCTAATAACATTTTCTCTAGTTTTGTCATTTCCTGATACAAAAATATTTTCTATATAGACCTTACTACCTTCATTAAATACAAAATTAATATCTAAAGAATCAGATCCAAATGGAACAATTTCAGGATTAACGCTACTGAAAATATATCCCTTGTCTTGATATACGCTCATCATATTTTCATAGACAAGTTTATCAAAATCTTCTTTTGAGTAAATATCGCCTTTTTCAATCTTTAGTAATTGCTTAAGAACAGATTCCTCTGCGATTTCATTACCTTCAAATGTAATGTTGCGATAATGGTACTGCTCTCCTTCTGCAACAGATAGTACTAATGTCAGCTCAGAATTTTCTCTATCAACTACAAGGCTATCGCTTATGACCTGAAAGTCTCTATACCCTTCATTTTGATAAAAAAGTGCTAGGGTCTTTTTATCTTCTTCAAATGTTTTTTCATCAAAACTTTTAACCCAGAAAGCCCACCATTTTCTTTCTTTAGTATCAGTTAATTCTTTTTTCAATTTACGTGCTGAAAAATTGTCATTACCAACAAATTCTATATTTTTTAATCTAAATTTTTCATTTTCTTGAACAGAAAAAATGACATCTCTTGCATAACCTGTACGTACCAAGGTGTCTGTTGGGACTTCTATCCTAGCATCGACTTCTACATCAAAATATCCATCTTCTTTATAAATTTCGGTTATCTTTTTTGCCGCAGCATCCAATGAGTTTGGACGAATTCTTTGTCCCATTCTTAGCTCAATTTTTTCTGTAAATCTTGACTCTCTAGCAGAAATACCCTCAAATAAAACTTTGTTTAATGTAGGACTTTCCTCCACCTTTATAGTAATTTCAACCCCATATTCAGAGTCGTTGTTAAGAGTAATATCAATATCATTGAACAGACCTAAATCCCATAGTCTTGTTAGTGCAGTGGAAATATCTGATCTTTGAATCTGCGTCCCATCTCGTAAGCCCGCAGAATATTTAATCATCTTATCTGATGTGGTAGTATTCCCTTCAATATTTACACGGTAAAGCGTTACTTCTTGTGCATATAAAATATTCACAAAAAATAGTAAGGCTATTGTTATATATATATTTTTCATATTTAATCAGTTAATTTACCAAAAGTTCTGTTCCTATGGTTAAAATCTTCTAGCGCAGTCATTAAATCTTTTTCTTTAAAATCTGGCCAATTTTTTTTACTAATATACACCTCTGAATAAGCAGATTGCCATAATAAAAAATTGCTTAATCTAAATTCTCCTCCCGTCCTAATTATTAAATCTGGATCAGGCATTTCAGGGAAATATAAGTGATTTTTTACAATCTCTTCATCTATTATTTTACTTTCTTTATTTTTCAGTATTTTGTTCATTGCATCTATAATTTCCTGCCTACCGCCATAACTCAATGCAAGAGATAAAACCAACCCAGTATTATTCTTTGTTCTTTCTACGGTATTGGAAACAATTTTTTGTACGCTTTTTGGTAAATCCTCTACCCTTCCAACGACCCTAAAGACTATATTGTTCCTCTCTAATTCTTTAATTTCATTATTCAACATTCCACTCAACAAAGCCATTAAACTGTCTACTTCAAATTGTGGGCGATCCCAATTTTCTGTTGAAAACGTATAAAGAGTAAGGTATTTGATATTTAAATTAGAACAAGTCTCAATAATTTTTTTGGCAGACTTAGCTCCTTCTTTGTGCCCAACTATACGATCTAAATTTTTATCCTTTGCCCACCTTCCATTTCCATCCATGATAATAGCAAGATGCTTGAGGTTGGTTAAGGACGGTGTCATATTGAAGCTATTTGTTCAGCTAATTTTAAAAAAATTTGTGATACGGGAGATTCTTTATCATAAAAAACAAGCGGCTCACCATTATCAATTGATTCCATCAATTTATGTGAATAGGGTACTTCTGCTAACAAAGGAATATCAAGCCTGGTACTCTCCGTTTGGCCTCCTCCATGTTTAAATAAATCAAATTTTAAATTGAACTTACCATCTTCGTTGGTTGTTACTTTCTGGCCATTAATAATGATATCTGAATTTTTATTTCCAGGAGTTTCTCCTGAAATTTCCATATAAGACATATTTTCTATAACTCCTAATAGCTCGGTATCTACTTTCTTAAACATGTCAGCGCCTTTTCTAACATCTGTTAACGCGATATCGTTTGGTGTGGTAACAATAATAGCTCCATCTAGTGGAATTTTTTGAGATAGAGTAAGTTGAACATCTCCTGTTCCTGGAGGTAAATCAAGAATTAAATAGTCTAAATCTCCCCAATTGACATCTTTGAAAAATTGTTCTGTCATTTTAGCTACCAATGGCCCTCGCCATACTACCGGAGCTTGGTTGCCACTAATAAAGCCAAAACTCATGAGCTTTAAATTGTGTTTTTCTAGAGGAATAATTTTTTGGTTTTCGTCTACTTCTGGGTTTCCTTGAATCCCCATAGTAAGAGGAAGGGAAGGTCCATATATATCCAAATCAAGTAGTCCAGTTTTGTGTCCATTACTTGTTAAGGCTGCAGCTAAATTAAGTGCAATGGTAGATTTACCTACGCCGCCCTTACCACTAGCTACTGCAATAATTTTTGTAATATTTCCCTCTACATTTTGATGCTTATTTGAGGTATCTACTTGCTTAGTCTCAACTGGACGATCCAATACTTTGATTTTAATTTCAAAACCTTCAGCAATAATAGTTTTATCTATATCTTTAATGAGTTGCGTTTTTTTTTCTTCATTTTGAGAAGAAATAGAAAGCATAATAGTGATAGTTTGATGATCAATCAGGATTTCTTTAACCATCCCGAATGAAACGATATCTCGATTGAAGCCAGGATAATTTACTGACTTTAGTTGATGTAATATTTGATTTTTATTTATCATATAATAAAGGAAGTTAAAAATAGAAAAGACTTCTATAAAATGTTATATAAATCTATCAGGGAGCTTCTTGGCCGAAAAACTTATAATTACTGGTAATAGATGACTCATATTCTTCCGGTATTTCATCTTCATCGTAGATAGCATCTACTGGACATTCAGGTTCGCAGGCTCCACAATCAATACACTCTTCTGGATTAATAAATAGTTGTTTTGATGTAGCATCAAAATCAGGAGCTTTTGCCTCCTCGCCTGATCCCTCTGGATCATTTGGGCCATGTATGCAGTCTACGGGGCATACTTCGATACAAGCAGTATCGCATGTACCTACACATGGGTCTGTAATTATATATGTCATAAATATTCTTTATTTTCTTCGTTGCTAGAGTACATATTATACGTAGTTTCGTGTTCAAAATCAACCCTATGAAAAAACAAAAAAAAGTAAATATATTCTTATGGACCGTACCTTTAGTTAACTCTATTGCGAGATCTATTTATGATGTTGCATTTATATGGCTCATATTAGATATGACTAATTCTGAAAAAATTACAGGGTTTGTTGCAATGACTACTTATTTCCCTGCAATTATTTTTGGATTATTTATTGGATCTATTGTAGATCTTTTCCCTAAAACTAAGATGATTTCTTTTGTTACTATTATGCAAGGATTGGTTTTATTGTGTATTCCTTTATTGTTTTTTTATAATATTGAATCTGTATGGCTTATTATGTTATTAGCCTTCTTTCATAATGGATTTGGGTTACCTTTAGTTCCGGCATTTAATGCCTATTTACCTACACAGATTAAAAAAGAAAATCTTCTCAAAGCAAACTCTATTGTAAATATTTCATGGCAAACTGCTGTATTAATTGGTCCAATTATTGCAGCGCAATTACTCACATTTTACCCAGTAGAAAATTTATTCTATTTTTGTGTTTTCTTTTATTTTTTTGCTGCTGCACTTAGTACTATTGCTCCTATTGATACTGTAGAAAAAGAAGAAATTAATGCTAAAAAAATAATAGAAAAAACTAGAGAAGGTCTTCAATACTTAAAAGAAAGGGCTATCCTTCGCGTTATTATCATTTTAACATTATTAAGTAATTTATTTGTTATGGGCCCTGCAATAATAGGCATTCCAATTTTAGTTAAGCTTTATCTTGGGGGAGACGCATCTGACTTTGCTTTAGTAGAAGCATATCTTGGTCTTGGGATGTTATTAGGCACAACTATGGTATATGGAATAGGAGGTCGCGTTACCCATGGTTTATTGTTTTTGCTAGGATTGTTTATTGATGGTGCAAGTTTTTGTTTATACTATTTTGTAGAAAGTATGGAGCAGCTTAATTTTTTCTCAATTTTACATGGTGTTGGCATACCATTTTTAATCATATCTCGTGTTTCTATTATGCAAAAACATATACCAGAAAAAATGTTGGGAAGAATTTTTGCTATCATCTCTATATCTATCCTTAGCATGACTGCAGTATCTAGTGGAATGATTGGAGTAATGGCAGAGTTTTTTGCAATTAAGACTATATTCTTAATCTTTGGTATACTCGCGGGAGCATGTGGAATAGCTGGTTTGATACATCCAAAAATTAAATACTTAAATTAAGATTGTATTAAATTGCCTATACGCTCTTTAGTGACATCTCTCAACTCTTCAACTGAAAGATTAGAATAGTCTTCTGCAGTAATCGGATCACCGAACATAAGAGTTAATCTACCTGGATTTATTGTCCAACTTGTTCGCTTATTGGCTCTATAAGCTCCAATTAAACCAATAGGAACAATAGTTACATTAGTTGCTTTGGCAAAATGAAATCCACCTTTTTTAAATTCTCCCATTTCCCCAGTAATTGTACGCTGACCCTCAGGTGAAAGTACCATTGAATCTTTATCTTCTAGTAATATTTTTTCTGCTGCTTTTAGTGTCGCTTTTGCTTTACCTGTATTATCGTGTGTAATAGCATATGCGCCATATCGTTTTGCCATAAACCCAAATAATGGAATTTTAAACACACCCTCCCAACCAATAGCGTTAATATAGTATGGAATAGCTCCAGCTAACATTAACACATCAAACATTGACTCATGATTAAACATGAACAAATATGGTCCATCTTTTTTGGGGGGTACCTTACCTTTTACGCTAAACCATTGCAATCCACTTAACATAATCACTCTAGCGCTGATTGGAACAAGTAAAGGATATGTATTTTTAGGATGTGTTATATAGCTGCAAATAATCACGGAAATAAGCATTAAAGCAAAGAGAGGGAAAAAGATTACAATAATGAAAAGGGATCGTATTTTTTTTAATATATTAATCATAATTATATATTTTTATTTAAGAGTTTTAACATTTTGTAGTTTGCTGTGGGCAAAGCAAACTTATTTAACCCCTTCATAGTAATCCATATATAATTTTCTTTAATTTTAAGAGAATTAATATTGTCAATATTGTGAGAGAACAATGATATATTAACTTTAAAATGGCTGTATTGGTGTTTGACTTCTCCAATATATTCTACATTCTTAATTGATAGATTGGTTTCTTCTTTAATTTCTCGTATTACAGCATCCTTTTTTAATTCTCCTACTTCAATTTTTCCTCCTGGAAACTCCCACAACCCTCCAAGCATTTTATTCATTGGTCGTTGCATAAGAAGTAGTTTCTTATTATAAAAAATAATACAAACCGCTACTTTGATTTCCGGAATAGGCTTACTCTTTTTTATTTCCGGATAGTCTAGAGGACTTTCTTTTGATGTAGCTTTACAATGACTAGCAATAGGACAAGGATCGCAATCGACTGCTTTTGCTTGACAAAAATTACTGCCTAAGTCCATTAATGCCTGATTAAAATCTCCTGGATTTGTTTGATCTTGTATCGTTTCAAGAAATTTTTTAACTCTATTATTATTAAACTTTGATTTCTTTTTTAATCCTAATAATCTAAAACCAATACGTTCTAAATTAGTATCTATCCCCACCTCAGGTTGATTAAATGCAATAGCCAGAATAGTTTTTGCCGTATATTCACCAATCCCTGGAAGCTTAATTAGTTCGTTAAATGTGTCTGGTAAGATTCTATCTAAAGCTCTTGCTGTTAAATGTATATTTTTACATCGAGAATAATAACCTAATCCTTCCCAATGCTTTAATACATAATCATAGTCAGCATTTGCTAATGTCTGGATATCTGGAAAACTATTGATCCATTTTTTATAATAAGGAATAACAGTGACTACTTGGGTTTGTTGTAACATGATTTCTGAAATCCAAATTTTATATGGATCTTTGGTAAGCCTCCAAGGAAGATTACGTTTATTTTTTGAATACCAAGAAAGTAGCTGTGTTGAGAGCATAGACTACATCTCTTCTATCGTTAACTACAGGTAGTTTCAATCAATATTGAACAAGCCTGATATGGATCCATATTAGAAGATGGTCGTCGATCTTCAAGATACCCATATCCATCATTAGAAGTTTGCATTGGTATTCTAATAGACGCACCACGATCGCTTACACCGTAGCTAAATTCAGAAATTGATTGTGTTTCATGGTCGCCTGTCAATCTTTCCTCGTTATGAGCGCCATAAACGGCAATATGTTCATCATGTTTTTTGCTAAGCTTTTCACAGGCATCTTCGATAACCTTTAGGCCGTCTTTTTCTCGCATAGACTGAGTACTAAAATTTATATGCGCTCCCGCTCCATTCCAATCACCTTTTACAGGCTTTGGGTGCAATGTTGCGCTTACTCCATAGTCTTCAGATATTCTATAAAGCAACCACCTTGAAACCCACATCTGATCTGCTACCTCTAACGGTCCAAGTGGTCCAATTTGATATTCCCATTGGCCTGGCATTACTTCGGCATTAATCCCAGATAATTCTAGTCCGGCCTCAAGACATAAATCCAAGTGATCTTCAACAATTTCACGGCCAAATGCTTCATCTGCACCTACTCCACAATAAAAAGGTCCTTGTGGTGCTGGATAACCACCTTCAGGCCAACCAAGAGGATTGCGGCCTTCAAAAAATGTATATTCTTGCTCTATTCCAAACCATATATTTTCTTTAGAAAATTTTTCTTCTATTTCTCTTAAATGTGCTCTAGTATTTGAAGCATGTACTGAGCCATCTGCGTTCATTACCTCACACATAACAAGAATATTTTCTTTCCCACGAATCGGATCTTTGCATAACCATACTGGCTTTAGTAGACAGTCGCTAAAGTTACCTTCTGCTTGATTAGTGCTAGAACCATCAAATCCCCATTCTGGTAATTCTGAAACGGAAGATATTTTTTTATTAAGGATTTTTGTTTTTGAGCGAAGTTTTTGTGTAGGTTGATGCCCGTCCATCCATATATATTCTGCCATTACTTTCATTTTATTCTCCTGTATAAATAGTTTTTTATCAAATGAATATCTATTAAATTAATGAAATGAATAATAAAAAAGTAAGTTTAAATGACATTTTAGAAAGAATATCAAAAATTGAAGCTCGGCTCGAAGAAATTGCCCCAATATCGAAGAGAAAATTACCTTCAAAAAAAGAACAAATAGAACAAATTCAATCAGAAATTCACGTTTGGTCTCAAAAATTTCCATCAACTGACATAGAATTTGAACTTGCTAAAATGTTAGATTGGCTGAAAGCCACTAATAAAAGAAAAAAAGATTATAGGGCATTCTTTCGTAATTGGCTGAGAAAAAGTACAAATAGCGTAGGCAATGAGCCAACTATATCACATTCATATATTTATAGTTGTGCTAATGATAAAGCAGAATGCGTTGATGAAATATCTAACTTTAAAGATATGTCATACTATTGTACTGAATGCAACACTATAAAGAAAATTATTAAAGTAACAAAAAGCTAATCTTCTTTTTCAATAGTCATTTTAAAACTACCTGAAATATCAGCAGTAAATTTGATATGAATTTCATGTTCACCTAATGTTTTAATAGGCGAAGATAAATCAATATATTTTTTATCAAATACAACGTCATTTTCAACTAACAGTTTCTCAATGTCTAATTTTGTAACTGACCCAAATAGCTTATTGCCATCTTCTGATTTCATTTTTACTGTAATATTTAAATCTGCAACTTTCTTAAGCAGGTCTAATAACACATCTTTTTGTCGTTCAATCTTACGATCTTCTTGATTACGCTTTTGTTCTGCGTGTTTTAATTGTGGTTTAGAAAATGTAATAGCTAATTTTTGTGGGATAAGAAAATTTCTTCCAAACCCAGGCTTTACATCAACTACATCGCCTTCGTTACCAACGTTATCTACATCTTGTATAAGTATTAGTTTCATTGTTTAGTCCCTATCTATAGCTGCAAAAGGAAGCAATGCAATATTTCTTGCTCTCTTGATTGCTGTTACTAGTTTTCTGTGCATCTTACTACTGGTACCAGTTACTCTTCGTGGAGTAATTTTACCTTGGTCGTTAATAAACTTATTTAAAAGCTTAGTATCTTTATAGTCAATTTCATGGATGTTATTTCGTTTAAAATAACAAGATTTCTTTCTGCTAGACAACATCTAATTTTCCTCTTCTTTCTTCTCTTCTACTTTGACAGGAGCTTCTTCAGCCGGAGCTTCTTCAGCCGGGGTTACAGGCTTCTCATCAAGTTTGATAATAATATACTTTAACACCTCTTTGTGCAAATTAAGGAATACCTTAAACTCGTTTACAAAGTCTGAATTCTTAAACTCTGTATTGAGTAAAATATAATTCCCATATTTATGCTTATTCACAGGATATGCTAACTGTTTTTTTTCCCAAAAATTATGGTCAACTACTGCATGTTTTTTAGATTCAATATGCTTGCTTACTTCACCAATAATTTCAGATACTTGATCATTGCTATGGTTTGGGTTTACAACATATAATATTTCATAATAATTCATATAATTTCTCCGTTAGATAAGGGGTGCGATCACTAATGATACAACCGATATCAGCTTAATTAAAATATTTAAAGATGGTCCTGCAGTATCCTTGAATGGGTCTCCTACAGTATCACCTACCACAGCAGCTTTATGTGCTGTACTTCCTTTTCCGCCATGTGCTCCAGATTCAATATACTTCTTGGCATTGTCCCATGAACCTCCAGCGTTAGACATAAAGATGGCTAATAGAACTCCTGTGACGGTCACCCCAGCTAATATACCGCCTAACATTTCTTTTTGTCCTAATACTAGTCCAAAAAAGATAGGGGTACAGATTGCTAGTGCTCCAGGAAGAACCATTTTATTGATAGCCGCGGTAGTAGCAATATCTACGCACTTTGCATAGTCAGCTTTTACGCCAGGCTTACCAGCTAGAAGACCTGGAATATCTCTAAACTGTCTTCTTACTTCTTCAATCATTTCAAAAGCTGCGTCCCCAACTGCTTGCATTGCAAGCGCTGAAAATACAAAAGGAAGGGAAGCTCCGATAAACAATCCAGCCATAATAGTTGGATCGCTGATATCTAAAACTAACCCTCCAACAGTTTCTCTAAATGCTGCAAACAGGGCTAATGATGTAAGCGCCGCAGAACCAATTGCAAAGCCTTTACCAATAGCTGCTGTAGTATTTCCTACTGCATCTAGTTTATCTGTTCTTTCTCTTACTTCTTTTGGTAATTCAGCCATTTCAGCGATACCGCCAGCATTATCTGCAATCGGACCATATGCATCTACTGCTAGTTGAATTCCAATGGTGGATAGCATTCCTAGTGCAGCTAAAGCAATACCATAAAGGTTTGCAAAATGATAAGATCCCATAATTGCTCCTGCAATTACTAGCACTGGCAATGCTGTTGAAAACATACCATTTGCTAAGCCAGAAATAATATTTGTGGCTGCTCCTGTTTCACTCGCCTCTGCTATTGCTCTTGAAGGCTTTTGGTGATCTGAGGTATAATATTCTGTTAATAAACCAATTGCTATACCAGATACAAGCCCTACTATGGTTGCAAAAAATAAATCACTTGCGCCCACTGCAGTATTGCCTATTCCTAGGTTTACTGATTCAGTAACAAATTTACTAATAAGAAAATAACTCACCACTGCCATTGCAGCTCCTGAACCAAAAACTCCGATATTAAGTGCAGTTTGTGGATTTCCGCCCTCTTTTGTCTTTACAAAAAATGTACCTAATATAGATACGCCAATTCCTGCTGCGGCTAAAAATAAGGGTAAAAATACTAGCTCTGTAGAACCTGCGGCTGCTGCTAATACCATTGCACCAATCATAGATCCAACATAAGATTCAAATAAGTCTGCTCCCATTCCAGCAACATCTCCAACGTTATCACCAACGTTATCTGCAATAGTTGCAGGATTTCTAGGGTCATCTTCGGGTATTCCGGCTTCTACCTTACCAACTAAATCTGCTCCAACATCTGCAGCTTTTGTATAAATTCCTCCACCTACCCTTGCAAACAAGGCAATTGATGATGCTCCCATTGCAAAACCAGAAACTTTGGTCATTACATTGCTTAAATCTGTACTCATTAAGCTGTCACTATAGATATAGAATAATCCTGACAGTCCTAGAATCCCTAGGCCTACTACATTCATTCCCATTACTACTCCACCGCTAAATGCAACATTTAGTGCTGAGCTTAAGCTTGTTCTCGCTGCTTCTGTTGTTCTGTGATTGGCCAAGGTTGCTACGCGCATTCCTAAAGCTCCTGCTAAAGCACTACAAGCTGCTCCTACAACAAAAGAAAATGCTACTTCCGTCGTATCGCTGGCCATATTTACCCAGTACAATAGCCCGGCTACTATAAAAACAAACACTGCTAGAACTTTATACTCTCTAACAATAAATGCTGTTGCGCCTTCACGAATGGCTAGCCCAATTTCTTGCATTTTTTCATTACCTGGATTCTGTTTATTAATCCAGCTACTTTTCATTAGGCCAAATAAGATGGCTATAACACCAGATACTGGTATTAAGTAAAATAGATTTTCCACTATGCTACTCCTATATTTTGTTTATTAAAATTATTCATTGTTTCATTAGCTCCTTTATTTAGTATTGAAAGCATAGCCTCATTTGTTGTAACTAAGACTTCCTCTACTAAAGGGTGAAATTTTTTATTAAATGGTTTTAGTACATATTTTTCTGAAGGCCTTCTATAATCTGAGGCAGCAATACCAATTTTTAATCTGGTAATTTGATCTGTTGAGAGAGCTTGAATAATTGATTTCATCCCATTGTGACAACCATCGCCACCATCTGTTTTAATGCGAATTTCACCTAAAGGCAAATCTACGTCATCAAAAACTACAACAAGATCTTTTATATCAGCTTTATAGAAATTTAGCACTTCACGAATGATTGAGCCGCTATTATTCATACCTGTCGTTGGTTTAACCAATAAAAATTCACTACCTTTTTTTGCAAAAATATAATTTCCTTTCCCTGGCTTGAAATCCACATCGTGGGCTTCTGCAAATTTATCCATCATCCAAAAGCCTACATTATGCTTAGTAGAAAGATATTTTGATTCGCTATTACCCAGTCCAACAAAAACCATCATTACTTATTATCTCCATCTAACTCATTGTTTGATTCCGAAGAGCTATCATCTGATGATTCTTCATTGCTATCTTCTCCGTCAGAATCTTCTTCATCTATGTCGATATCAACTTCTTCTTTTTCTTCCTTAGGCTCTTGTACAGACATTACCGCAATATCTTCTACTGTAATCATTTCTACATCTTCAGGTAATGAAATATCCTTAACAAAAAGATTTGTATTCATTGCCATGTCTGTTACATCAATTTCTAGAAATTCTGGAATTTCAGAAGGCTTACATTTAATAGTAACTGCATTAAGTAGTTGTACTAAAATTCCACCTAATTTTACGCCCTGAGATTCTCCAATGCTTCTTACGGCAACTTCTAGTGATATCTTTTCATCTTCTCTTACTTTCTGAAAATCTACGTGCATAACTTCATCCGTTACAGGATGATATTGCACTTCCTTCAAGAGAACAAATTGTGATTTCTTCTCTACGATGATTTCAAAAATCATTTGTCCTGTTTTCAAGGCTTTATTAAAACTTTTTTTATCCATCGCTAAAGGAGTTGCTTCTACTCCAGAATGATATAAAATAGCTGGTACACGATCGCGCAATCTAGTTCTTCTAGCTGCTGATGTACCTTGTTCTTTACGAATATCTACTTCTAATTTTTCAAATTTGCTCATGTTACTTTCCCAAATAGTTGACTTACTGATTCACCTTTATGAATTCTATTAATTGTGTCTGCAAATATTTTTGCTGAAGACACAATTGTTAGTTTTTCAAATTTTTTATTTTCTGGTATATATACCGTATCAGATAAAAATACTTTATCAATATCTTTATTAGATAATCTTTCAATTGCTTCACCTGATAAAATTCCATGCGTAGCAGCAACAGTGACTGAAACTGCACCTTTTTCTTTTGCTACCTTTGCAGCATTACAAATAGTGCCTGCTGTATCAATCATATCATCAACAATTAAGACATGTCTATCCTCTAGATTACCTACTAGATGTGCTACTTCAGAGTTATTGTGCCCACTTCTTCTCTTATCAATTAGAGCAAAACCAATCCCTAGTTTTTTAGCATAAGCTTGACCTAGTTTGTTAGAGCCCATATCAGGGGATAACACTACACACTTATCTTCATTTTTCATATTATAAATATAAGCTGTTAGTTCATCGATCAATACTAAGCTTCCATATAAATTATCAATCGGGATACTAGCAAATCCTTGTATTTGTGTAGAGTGTAGATCCATAGTAATAATTCTATCTGCTCCAGCTTGCGTAAAAATATCCATCATTACTTTAGCAGATATAGGAACCCTCGGTTCGTCTTTTCTGTCTTGTCTAGAATATCCAAAGTAAGGGATAACTACATTAATTTTTTCTGCACTTGCGCGCTTAGCAGCATCAATTAATAATGCTAATTCAATAATATGATCTGCTGGAGCATTAGTGCTTTGCACGATATAAATATCATTACCGCGTAGATTTTCATTATACTTTACCCACAATTCACCGTCACTAAATGTTTCAACTACAAGGTCACCAACTGGTAAGTTGGCTTGCTCTGCAATTTTAGCAGTTAGCTCGCGGTTACTTGTCCCGGAAAATATTTTTTGTATATATTGTCCCATAATTTTTTTGTTGGGGAGCAGGGACTCGAACCCCGACTGCCTGGACCAAAACCAGGTGTCCTGCCAATTAGACGACCCCCCAAATTAAATTTTCGGATTCGCTATAATTGTAGAATAATGGGGACTGAAAAAAGACTGCGCTTTTTGCGCTTTATGTTTGTCTGAGAATATTCCAAACACAGTCGAACCACTACCCGACAAACTGGCGTATTTTGCACCTAAATCCAAAATCTCTAATTTGATTTTGCCAATTTCTGGATGTGTCTTAAAAACATACATCTCAAAATCATTGTAAAATAACTCAGAGCTAAATTTATTAAGTTGAAGCTCTTCCAACATTTGCGACAACTTAACGTGCGTTTTTCCTTTTACCAAATACTTTTTTATAAACATAAATGCCTCCGCAGTTTGCACTTTTATTTTCGGCATTACGAGTAAAATATATTGATCCTTAAGGGAGTGCTTTATTGGGGTTAATACTTCCCCCTTTCCTTCTCCGCCTTGCAAGCCTCCATTTATAAAAAAAGTTGAATCTGCGCTAATTTTTTCTGCTAGCTCTTTCATTTTTTCTTCTTCAATATTTAAAGTGCATAATTTATTGATTGCTTTTAAAATAGCGGTTCCATTACTAGACCCCCCTCCCATGCCAGCATTCGTTGGTATATTTTTATGTAAGCTAATTTTAAAGTGAGGTATATGAGGGCAATGATCTTTGAGAATCTCTACTGCTTTTATGCATGTGTTATTAACGGGACTTAACCAATCTACATTAGTGTTAAAGCTTGTAGTTTTAGACTCTTCGATTGTGATTTTGTCACAGAAATTAACTTCTTGGAAAATGGTGACAATATTGTGAAACCCATCCTCTCTTTGGTCGAGCACGTGTAGTCCGAAGTTTATTTTTGCATAAGAATTAATTTTCATAATGAAGAGTTACAATGGCTTCACAGCCCCATCCATTAGACATGTCTAAAAATCTTAAGCTATTTGTTGTAGTTGCTTTGATTGAAATAATATCTTCATTAACTCCTAAAACCTTGGCAAGTGAAGATTTAATATCTTTTTTATGGGGAGAAAGTTTTGGAGTGTTTAAGACAACTGAAATATCTATCATTCCTATGGTAATATTTTGAGGTACTTTTTCCAAAATCTTTTTTAGCAATTCTGTGCTTGGAATATTTAAATATTCAGGGTTATTTGGAAAATGCTCTCCTATATCTCCTAAATTGAGCGCTCCCAGCAGTGCATCTATTACTGCGTGGGTTAAAACATCCCCATCAGAGTGCGCATCTGAAGCTAATGAACATTTAATTTTATGACCACCCACAACTAGATACTCTCCATCAATAAGAGAATGGAAATCAATTCCTATCCCCATTTTAGTATTCTTACATAGGATCCCTTTTATAATATCTAAGTCTTCTATTTGTGTAATTTTAATATTTTGAGACCTATTATGAATTGCCTTTATCTTATGGCCAAAATGTTCTAATAAGCTTGCCTCATCCGTAAATGATTGTTTTTCTTTTCCCCCTATATTTTTATAGCAAGACTGTAATACATCTAAATTAAAAGCTTGTGGCGTTTCTGCTAACCATAAATTGCTTCTATCTATAGTAAATTCTATGTTGTCATCTTTAATTTTTTTCAACGTATCAGAAATTGGATGTGCTAATATAGCTCCATCATATTCCTTGCAAGCATCTGCTAATTCTTCGATATGTTTATTTTGAATTAATGGGCGTGCAGCATCATGTATGAAAACGAGCTTATTGTCATCATCTAATTTTTGAATAGCGCTATACACGGAGTCGGCTCTTGTTTCTCCTCCTTCGCACAATATGATAGATTTATTGGACTGATAAGTAGATAAATCTTTCTCAACTTGAGCTAATAAATCATTCGGGAGTACCAAATAAATAATATCTACTAAGATAGATTCATTAAAGACATCAAGGCTGTGTTGATAAACTGGCTTATTATTTAAGACAACAGTTTGTTTGTAACTACCAAACCTATTTCCTGCCCCTCCAGCAACTATTACTCCAGCATTCATAAGCTATTACGTAATGAGCATTGCATCGCCATAACTCAAAAACCTATAATTCTTCTTTTTGGCTTCTCTGTATGACTGTTTTACAAAATTATACCCTGCAAATGCAGAAGTTAGCATTAAAAGGGTGCTTTCCGGTTGGTGAAAACTAGTAATTAAACCATCCACTATTTTAAACTCATGTGGAGGGTGAATAAACTTATTAGTCCAACCTTTTTTAGGAGAAATTTGGAATCCTGAAACATTAACTGTTTCTAATGCTCTTACAGTTGATGTTCCTACTGCAAAAATTCTTCTTCTTTTCCTTTTAGCTTCATTGATAGCTAGTGCGGTTTCAGGGCTCACTTCAAAATATTCTGAATCCATATGATGCCTATTTAAATCTTCTACTTGAACTGGCTTGAAAGTACCAAGGCCGATATGTAAGTAATATTATAAATCCTTACACCCTTCGTTTTAAGAGCTGTGATTAATTCTGGTGTAAAATGCAACCCAGCAATAGGAGCTGCAACTGCTCCTCTTTTTTCTGCATAAACTGTTTGATATCTTAAGGTATCTTGTTTCGTAGTAGGTCTTTCAATGTATGGTGGCAATGGTGG
>JABHGE010000031.1:0-52763 GCA_018672235.1 Fidelibacterota bacterium
GCAATAATAATCCAAAAAAATCCAGATAAGATAATAATTTCATTTAATTCTGATGGTGGAAATGAAAAAACTGAGAGCATTAAACATGATAAAGAAAAAAATGTCATATAGAAGAGATTGTTTGATGACTTCATCTCTAGAAGAAATTCATTTTTAATTAAATTCATTAGCATCGAAGGACTCCTCCTTCTTTTATCTTTATAGATTCATCACAAATATCTGATATATAATTAAAATTATGTGTTGAAAAAATAATAGTTTTATTTTTTGACTTTAAATCTATAAAAATATCTTTAAAAACAGCTTGAGCATTATCGTCGAGATTGGTAAAAGGCTCATCTATTAATAAGTAATCCCATGATAAATTTAATGCAATAAAAAGCTTATTTCTTTGGAGATTTCCTCTAGAAAAATACTTCAAAGGCAGATTTTCTAGATCTTTCAAACCAAGTAAATGCAAATATTGATTATAAATGTCGATATTTAAATTCTGATTATAGGAACGTAAAATGCATTTAAGATTATTTAATATAGTTAAATCGCTAAAAATATTTGCTTTATCATTCAAGAATAAAAAATCAGACCCGTTATAGTTAATATTTCCAGAATCAATATTCATAATATTAGATATACATTTTAAAAAAGTTGTTTTACCTGATCCATTTTTTCCTAGCAAAGCAACTAACTTACCTAAATCTACTGTATATGATATATCATCTAATACCTTAGTATCAGAAAATGATTTACTGAGATTTGTTATTTGTAACATTATTTAATTTTTTTTAGCAAAGGATAAAACACAAATAAAACTACCATAACATATAATGCAAAAATAAAAAATTGGTTAAACGACTCCATAGCTTCTCCTTTTAGATGGCCAAAAAGCGAATAAAGAACCAAGTACCATCATGATACCTCCAACCCATACCCAATTCACTAAAGGGTTAATCATAATCTTAAAGTATCCTTGATTTTTTTCTGCATCATAAGCAGAAAATATTGAGTATATATCCTTTCTCATAGTACTGTAGATATCAAGCTCACTATGAGGCTGACGCTTCTCAGGGTCTGGATTCCAATAAAAATAAATTCTTTTTTCGGGGCGCAGATTAGTTAATAGATTATTTCTTTGATCTATAACATCCATATCGCTAATAAATGCATAATGATCGTCTCGAGCTTCACTTTTAATACTATTGAGCTTAAAGATATAGCTTGCAAAATAGATTTCCTCTCCAGGCGATAGGTTAAATTCTTTTTCTACTTCAAATGCTCTCCCAATAAAACCTACAAAAAGAAGTGTGATTCCGATATGAACAATATATCCCCCATTTTTATGCCTATTATTGAATAGCATATTTACAATAGCAGTTGGAACAGATTTATTGTCACTTTTAGATTTTTTATACGACTTTCTGAATTCATTCATTATAGATGTAATCGTAAATGCTATACCCATGCATGTTACTAAGGGATATAGTTGAAATGGTCCAAAAAATATAGAATATATAACTCCAGAAAAAAAACTCATCAACATTGGAATTTTAAAATTTGACAATAAAGTGGATCTTGAAGTTGTTTTCCATGACAATAATGGACCAATTCCCATTAGGAATAATAACACCAACCCAATAGGAACATTTAGTTGATTAAAATAAGTCGCTCCTACGTAAATTTTTTCTCCATTCCATGCTTCCGAAAGAATGGGAAACAATGTGCCCCACAAAACAATAAAACACATTAGAAGTAAAATGAGATTATTATATAAGAATCCACCCTCCCTTGATGTAAAAGAGTCAATCTTATTATCAGATTTCAATGTGTCGAATCGCTTAACAAACCAGTAGCCAGTAAATAAAATTAAACTTGATAGAAAGGCAAGAAATAGTGGACCTAAATTTTCAGCAGTAAATGAATGAACGGAAGATACTATTCCACTTCTAGTAATAAATGTACCTAAAATAACTAATAGAAAAGTCGATGATGCTAATAGAATATTCCAAGATTTTAACATACCTCTTTTTTCTTGTATCATAGATGAATGAATGAATGCAGTAAGTATCAGCCAAGGCATTAGAGAAGAATTTTCTACTGGATCCCATGCCCAATATCCGCCCCAACCTAATTCATTATATGCCCAATATCCGCCTAAAATGATGCCTCCTGATAAGAAAGTCCAAACAATCAATGACCAACGCCTAATAGATTGAATCCATTCAAAATTAAGCGATTTAGATATCAAACCGGATAAAGCCATAACGAATAGGATCGTTGTTCCAATAAAACCCAAATAAAGAGTTGGTGGATGAATAGCCATTGTAACATTTTGTAATAATGGATTTAAACCATTTCCATTTTGTACAATAATATCAGATGATACTGGCTGAAAGGGATTTGCTATAAAATTTGATAAAAGTAAAAAAAATCCAAATATAAAAGAAAGCATAATATAAGATGAATACTTTAATGCAGGCATCTTCTTCAAAGTGACATTAATATAAATTAATGAATATATAGACATAATGAATGTCCAGAAAAGCAATGAGCCAGCTTGCCCTGCCCATAAAGCAGTAACTTTAAAAAATAATGGAGTTTCATAACTTGTATATTGAGATACATATTGCAAATTAAAATTGCTAATTAATAATTCATTGAGCAGGCAAAGAGTAGCTAGTATAACACAAAAACATACTGCTATTAACCCTCTTTCAGACACATTTAGAAAAGTTTTATCTTTTTTAATATAATAGTAAAATAGAAAGAAGAAGTTTGATAATATTAATCCGCCACTTATACTGAGCGCTAAACTTCCAATTTGAGAAATCATTATATTTTTTCTATATTTTTTAAATCGCCTTCATAACGTGAAGCGCATTTAGTTTGAAGTTCTGTAGCAATAATCGAATTATCATCAAAGGCACCAGCAACTACAACCTCTGCATCATCTCTAAATAAATCTGGTCTAATACCGTAATAATAAACTTTTAAGCTATCGCTTCCTTGGTACACATAAAATGACACTTTTAGTTGATCTGTATCATTAATAATGATTGAATCTGGCTTAATAAGCCCTCCAACCTTAACCTTAGTAATAGAAGCTTCTTTATTCGAGAGCTCCTCTATTGTATAGTAACGAACTGTTAAGCTATTAGTATCATTTTCTACATTAGTAAGGTATATAGTCCATACGACAATTAAGATAAAAACTAGAATCAGTGATGTGTAAATTTTATTCATAATTTAAATTCCAAAAGATTCTTCCCATTCCCCATATACGCTTTTCATTAGTTCAACAATTTCTCCGACAGTGCCTCCATGCTCAGCTACTTCAACTAAACAAGGGACTAAATTTAAATTATTTTCACAAGCATTTCTTAATTTTTTCATTTTTTTATTTAGTAGTGCGTTATCTCTTTTTTCTCTCAATCTTTTAATTTTTTCTTCTTGAATATCTTGAGCTTCTTGAGATATTTTTAAAATTTCAATTTCAAGTTTTTCGTCCTTATCAATAAAATCATTCAATCCAACAATTATTCTTTCATTTGAATCGATTGATTCTTGATAGATTGATGCAGATTCACCAATTTTCTTTTGAAAATAACCATCTTCAATGGCTGTAACTGTACCACCAAGATTCTTTATTGCCTTAAAGTATTCATTTGCTTCATCTTCAATTCTATCAGTTATTTCTTCTACATACCATGATCCTCCCAATGGATCGGCTACATTAGGTACGCCTGTTTCATGTGCAAGAATTTGTTGAGTTCTTAATGCTATTTTTGCTGCTTTTTCTGATGGAAGTGCCAATGTTTCATCAAGTGAATTTGTATGAAGAGAATTTGTTCCGCCTAATACTGCAGACATCGCTTCATATGCAGTTCTCACAATATTATTTTCTGGTTGTTGGGCAGTCAAAGAACATCCGGCTGTCTGTGTATGAAACTTTAACTTCAATGAATTTTCACTTTTTGCGCCATACTCATTTTTTAATTTATGAGCCCAAATTCTTCTTGCTGCTCTATATTTACCTATTTCTTCAAAGAAATCCATATGAGAGTTAAAAAAGAATGATAGTCTAGGAGCAAAGTCGTCAATTTTTAGACCTCTTTCTAGAGCAGCTTCTATATAGGTAAATCCACTGTTTAATGTAAATGCTAATTCTTGGGCAGCAGTCGATCCAGCTTCTCTTATATGATAACCGCTTATTGATACAGGACTATAAAGTGGCATATTCTCTGAACAAAACTCAATAACATCAACTACCAATTTTATTGAAGGTTTCGGAGGAAAAATAAATTCTTTTTGTGCTATATATTCTTTTACAGCATCATTTTGCAATGTTCCTCTTAAAGAGCTAATATCAATTCCATTTTTCTTTGCTAGTGCTACATAGAAAGCAAACAATATAATTGCAGGACCGTTAATAGTTTGAGATACAGAAATTTTTTCTAAGTCTATACCTTCAAATAAAGTTTCCATATCATCTAAAGAAGCAACATTAACACCACAAACACCTACTTCGCCAGATGATAGCTCATGATCAGGATCATACCCCATAAGCGTTGGCATATCATAAGCAACGGAAAGTCCAGTCTGACCATTATTTAATAAGTATTTATATCTCTCATTTGTTTTTTCTGGAGTACTAAAACCCGAAAATTGTCTCATAGTCCACAATTTTCCTCTATACATATTTTTATGAATTCCTCGAGTATATGGAAAAGTGCCTGGATCTATATTATATTTATCACTTTTTTTATCAGATGAATAATATTCTTTCAGCTTGTTACCGCTGAGACTGTTAAAATTTTTTTCTCTATTTGGTATTTTTTTACTCATTTTCTTATCATTTAATAAATTGAATAATTTTTTCATATAAAGAAGAACTATCTAAGCCTACCTCTTCTAATAGTACATTTCTTGGACCGTGATCTACAAAATCATTGGGTAAACCAATATTTAAAATTTCGTTTTTCAAATTTTTACCAGAGGACCAGGCTGTAACACCCTCTCCAAATCCCCCATCCAAAACACCTTCTTCAATAGTCACAATCTTAGAAAATCTTGAAAGATTATTATTTAAGTATTCTAAGTCCATTGGTTTAATAAATCTACAATTAATGACTTCAGCTTGAATATTTTTTTCTTTTAACCTTTCTACGATATCAGTACTTCTGCTAACCATAGATCCAACTGCTAAAATTAAAACATCTTGACCTGTAGTCATGACCTCCCAAGAACCAATTTCTATAAGATTAGGGTCTTTATTATCAAAATTTATTGATGACTCTTTTGGATATCTGATACTGAAAGGTCCGCTACTGTAATTAGTAGCTGTTAATAATAAATCCTGTAACTCATTACCATCTCTTGGTGCAGTAACAATCATTCCTTGAATACATCTCATGTAAGCAATATCTAATACTCCATGGTGTGTCGCACCATCTTCTCCTACTAAGCCAGATCTATCTAAACAAAAAATTACTGGTAATTTTTGTAGGGCAATATCATGAATAATTTGATCATAGGCTCTCTGTAAAAATGTAGAATAAATTGCTACTATTGGAATTTTTCCGTTTACTGCTAATCCACCAGAAAATGTTACTGCATGTGCCTCCGCTATCCCAACATCAAAATATCTATCGGGAAAATCATTTGCAAAATTAACTAGACCTGTACCTTCGCTCATGGCAGCTGTAATGGCAACAATATTTTTATTATTTTTTGCTAAATTACAAGATGTGTCTCCAAAGATATTTTGGAAAATAGGCACTTCTTTAGCCTGATTAACAGGGACTGGTTCTTTTTTTTCTTTTACTCCATGATACTTAATTGGATCATTTTCTGCGTAATCGAGTCCTTTACCTTTCTTTGTAATTGTATGAAGTACTACTGGAGTGTCTAAATTTTTAATATTATCTAATATATCAACTAGTTCATTGATATTATGTCCATCAACAGGACCAAAATATCTAAAACCTAGATCTTCAAATATGGTTGTAGGGAAAAAGAAATTTTTTGCACTTGATTCAGATTTTTTAAGCAAGGATTGAATAAATCTAAAATTTTTAGGTAGTCTTAGGATTAATCTTCCAATTGTACTTCTTATATAGTTGTAAGATTTATTAGTAGTAATCTTAACCAGATAATTTCTAAATGCTCCTATATTAGGACTAATTGACATATCATTATCGTTTACAACAACCAACAACTGTTTCTTGAGATGGCCCGCATTATTAAGTGCTTCAAATGCAAGCCCGCCACTTAAAGCTCCATCTCCTATAATACTTACTACTTTAAAATCTTCATTATCTAAATCTCTAGCACATGCTATTCCCAAGCCAGCAGAAATAGAGGTTGATGCATGTCCTGCTCCAAATACATCATATTCACTCTCTGTTCTCTTTAAAAATCCGCTCAATCCTTTATATTTTCTAATAGTAGGTAGAGAATCAAATCTTCCTGTTAAAACTTTATGTGCATATGCCTGATGGCCAGTATCCCAAATTAGTTTATCTTTTGGTGTATTGTAGACATAATGCAGAGCTGTCGTTAATTCTATTGTACCTAAAGTTGGAGCTAAATGACCACCAATTTCACTAATAGTTGATACAATATATTCTCTCAATTCATCACAGATAATTGTTAGGTCTTCTTTCGAATAAGACCTTAAGTCTTCCGGTGATTTAATATTATTTAAATATTTCATAGTTAGCCCTTAAAGCACAATTCATGTAAAAGTATTTCATTCTGTAATTCAGGATGACACGTAACTGCTATATGCATACCTTTTTTTACACCAACAATCTCACTATTGTGCTTACATAATATTTCAACATCTTCTCCTAAATTAGTAATTTTAGGAGCCCTAATAAATGATGCTCTGATTGATAAAGGTTGGCTATTTTTATATTCTACATTGATTAAATCGTCAAAAGAATGAACCTGCCTACCATACGCATTTCTGTTTACTTCGATATCAATAATATTCATGTTTAATACTTTTTTGTCAAAACTATTCTTTGCCATAAGAATTAAACCGGCACAAGTGCCAAGGATTGGTTTATTATCAGAAAATAATTTTATTCCATCAATAAAACTTTGATCTCTAAATAGAAGATTTGACATTGTTGTGGATTCCCCTCCAGGTAAAATCAGTCCTTGAAGACCTGATAAGTCTTCTACATTTTTAACCAGTCTAGATTCTATACCAATTGCATTCAAAATATGAATGTGTGATTGAAAGTTTCCTTGTAGAGCTAAAACTCCAACCACTACTCACCTCTTTCTGAAAACCTCTGATCTTCAGGAATATCTGACATTAACAATCCCTTCATAGCATCTTTTAAATTATAAGATGCACTCAGTACTTTCTTAGCGTCAGTAAAATGTGTAACAGATTGGACAATAGCATGTGCACGTTCTGACGGGTCGTCACTTTTAAAAATTCCAGAACCAACAAATACTGTTTCAGCACCTAATTGCATCATTAAAGATGCATCTGCGGGAGTTGCAATGCCCCCAGCAGCAAAATTAGGTACAGGAAGTTTACCATTCTTAGCAACTTCTTCTATAAGTGCTATCGGCACTCTAAATTCTTTTGCTTTTTCTGAATAATCCTGTCCTTGCAGAGATTTTAATTCTGAAGTAATCATTTTCATATGTCTAACTGCTTCAACAATATTACCACTACCAGCTTCTCCTTTAGTTCGAATGAGTGCTGCTCCTTCATGTATTCTTCTTAAAGCTTCGCCAAGATTACGAGCTCCACAAACAAATGGTGCTTTAAAGGGATGTTTATCGACATGAAAGTGTTCATCAGCCATTGTTAATACTTCGCTCTCATCAATAAAATCTACTTCTAGAGCTTGTAAAATTTGAGCTTCTGCAAAATGGCCAATTCTACATTTTGCCATTACGGGAATAGAAACATTATCTTGAATTTCTTTAATCATATGAGGGTTGCTCATTCTAGCTACACCTCCATCTTTTCTAATATCTGATGGAATTCTCTCTAATGCCATAACTGAAACAGCCCCTGCTTCTTCTGCAATTTTTGCTTGCTCAACATTGGTAACGTCCATTATAACACCACCCTTTAACATTTCAGCTAATGCAACTTTTGTTTTAAAATCGTACTCTTGACTCATGAATAATTTCCTTCTCTTTTGTATTTGTTAATTCTTTAACTTTTTTGATTACTGAGCTGATAATCCAATCAGGCGTAGATGCGCCTGCAGAAATACCAACTGAATTTATACTCTTTTTAAACCAAGATGAATCAATTTCTGTAGCATTTGTAACTTGGTATGTATTTTTATTTCTTTCTAAGCTTAATTCTGTTAATCTTTTAGAATTTGCACTTGTAAATGACCCTATAATAAGTATCATATCTGTTATAGTTGATAATTCTTTAATTTGCTGATGATTTCGCTTTGTAGGAAAACAGATAGTATTTATAAATCTCAAATCTACCACCTTAGTCATTAAAATATTAATGATGTCTTGAACATTTTCTATTGCTTGAGTGGATTGACTTACAACTCCAGCTTTCTTTGTTTTTCTTAATTCCTGCGCTTCTTCGATAGATGCAACAATAATAGCACCGTCAACTTGGCTCGCAATTCCTATTACTTCATCATGGCCATGATCGCCAATAATAATAATTTTTCTTCCTTCAGCATGCAATTCTTTAACCTCTCTATGTATATCATGCACCAAAGGACAGGTTGCATCGATAATATTCATTTTTTTATCTTCTGCTTTTTTCCATATATCTTTTGATGTACCGTGAGCACGAAATAGAACAGGTTTATCTTTTGGAATTTCTTCTAATTTTTCTACTACCTTTACGCCTTGTTTTTCTAAATCTTCAACTACATTTTCATTGTGAACGATATCACCTAACATGTAGACTTCTCCATGTTCTTTACTCAAATCATATGCAGCATTTACTGCATCACGCACTCCGAAACAATAACCTGCTGACTTAGCTAATATTATTTTCATTGTGTTTATTTATATAAGTTGACAACATACTTAAAACATTAGATTTGACATCAGAGAATTCTCCTTCTACTAATGCTGCAGCTGCAAAAGGATGGCCGCCGCCGCCCATTTTCTTTGCAATTTCACTTACTTTATACTTCCCTTTTGATCTAAAGCTCAATCTAACTTTTCCTTTTAAATCATAAAGCATTAAAGACACTTCTACTCCTTTAATACTTCTAAAAAAATCTGTAAATCCATCAAAATCTTGGTTAGACCCATTCACTTCTTTTACCATATCCTCGTTTAAAGAAAACCATGCTAATTCTCCATTACAATCGAAATTTAAATTTTGAATTACATTACCTAACAACTTAATACGACTCACAGAGGAGCTCTCATAAATATGTTGATAGATTTTTGAAATTTCTAATTCCATGCTGATTGCATCAACTGCAATTTGATGGCTGATTTCCGTAGTATTACTATGTCTGAATGAACCTGTATCGGTAAGCACTGCTACATAGAGACCTAGCATAATATTTTTATCAATTAAGGTTTTATCGATATCACAAAAATATGAATATAAAATTTCTCCAACAGAACAAGCATTCAAATTAATGAAAGCGTTTGTAAATAATTCATTGTCAGATTGAGGGTGATGATCAATACTTAAAGTTTCTATATTGTTATCTTCTATAAGGTATGCTATATCTCCCAAACGATAAAAATCTCCAATGTCTAATATAATTCCCAGATCAGCATTCTTAATAAATCCAACATTATCTCCATCAAGCTCATAAAAAATATTATCTGTATTTAAAAAATTATATACTTCAGGTGTAGGAGAGTGATTTATAATTCTACAATCTTTTCCTAATTTCTTTAGATAGTGATACATTGCATAAGCTGAGCCTAAACTATCTCCATCTGGATTCATATGTGAAGATATAAAAATTTTATCTTTTCCGGCAATAATTGATTCAATTTCCTTATAATTCATAGCGACTATCTCTGCCAGGTATTTTCAGAAATATTTTTATTCTTATTATAGAATCTTGACAAGACAAATAAATAATCTGACAATCTATTTAAATACATTACAACATTATTATTTTCTAAATTTTCTGAATACAATTCTACAACTGTTCTTTCTGCTCTTCTTGTAACCGCTCTGGCAACATGTAGATTAGCTGAAAATAAATCTCCGCCGGGTATAATAAATTCTTTAAGTGGTTCTAAGGCTTCATTATAATGATTAATATAATTATCTAGTATAGTGATAGATGTCTCTGTGATAATATTTGCCCCATCTTGATTTAATGATATTTGACCCCCAATATCAAATAAGTCATTCTGAATAAGCTTTAATTGGTCAATAATAGGTTCGTCGTCGCAAGCGGTATTACATACACCTATTATGCTACTCAATTCATCAATATCTCCTAAAGCATGGATAATAGCCTCATTTTTATAAACGGAACCACCTCGCGCTAAACCAGTTTTTCCACTATCTCCATTTCTAGTGGTTACTTTCGTAATTCGCATCTAAAGAAGACCTGATAGTAATAAGTGTGTCAAGATACTAGCTACATATCCAATGAAAATAACTCCCGACCATTTTAAATGACTAGAAAAAGTATATACGCCTTTTGCTTGTCCCATTAAAGCAACTCCTGGAGCAGAACCAATTGATAATAAACTTCCTCCCACTCCTGCAGTTAGAGTAATTAACAGCCATTGATCTAAATTCATTGTTGTTGTATCATGCATTTGAATCACAGAAAACATAACGGGTATATTATCTACTAAAGCTGAGATAATACCCATAAGTGAATTAGCTACCGTAAAACCTAATCCATCATAAAGAGAATTATTTAATACTGCCAGATAACCTATTTCAGACAGCCCTGCCACACACATAATTACCCCATAAAAGAAAAGTAATGTATCCCATTCTGCTTGAGCTACTTGTTTAAAAACTCCAAAAGGCTGGTCTGACCCGTCTCTTGAAATAGTTTTTGGTGCAGAATAAGTGCGCTTTAAATAATATCCAAAAAATTGCAATAAACTAAATCCAGTCATCATTCCAAATACAGGGGGAATATGAAGGAAATTTTCAAATGAAACTGCTAAAAGTATTGTTATTAAAAAGAGCAGCATAATAGTTTTTGCACCACGTTTTAACTGAACTGGATTATTATCGACATCTTGTGATGAACCATTAATAAAAAAACTCATAATAAAAGCTGGAATTATAAAATTGACTAAAGAAGGAATAAATAATGCAAAAAACTGTGTGAACTCTACATAGCCTGCTTGCCATACCATTAAAGTCGTGATATCACCAAATGGACTAAAGGCCCCTCCTGCATTTGCTGCAACAACAATGTTAACACAACTTATGCTAACAAAATTTTTATTGCCTACTCCAACGGCCATTACAACAGCGCACATAGTTAGAGCTGTAGTTAGATTATCTGCTATTGGAGATAAGAAAAATGCCATAAAACCAGTAATCCAGAATAATTTTTTATAAGAATAATCTTGAGCTAATAGTCGTGATCTTAATTTTTCAAATACATTTCGCTCTGTCATAGAATTAATAAATGTCATAGCGACTAAAAGAAATAGCATTAATTGAGAAAATTCAGAAAATGCATGCATAATTGCTTCTTCTACATGCTCTGAATGACCATATTTTGCTCCAACTCCAGCTATCATCGCCCAAATAAGACCAGCTGCAAGCAAAACAGGTTTTGATTTTCGTAGATGCGTGACCTCTTCTGTCATAACAAATGCGTATGCAATCACAAATAAAATTAGCGATGCAATACCTACTGGGTGATTTAGTAAATCCATAGAAAACAATTTAAATCAAATCAATATAAAAAATGACCAAAATCGAATAAATATTATTTAAATTTGTTATATGGAATACTTAATAGTAATTATGATATTTGGATTATGTGCTTTAGCTATGAATATTGGACTAATTTTTAAAAATAAGCCTCTTAAAAAAGCATGTGGAGACTCTCCTGATGGATGTGAAATTTGTGGCGGCGAACCAGATCGTTGTGAAAGTAATATTTAATTCTTAGGAAAATTTCTTGAAACTACTTGCTTAAAACTCATATCTGGATTAATAAAAATCATCAATCCTTCAAATTTTGTGTCATTGAAGAAATTCTGAATGTCATCAAAATTCATCATATAAAGAGCAGTAGCTAAACCATCTGCCTCCATACATGATGTTGTAGTAAATACTGATATAGATGCTAGTTTAGACATGATAGGATATCCTGTTAAGGGGTTAATTTCATGATGGTAAAATCTATCATCTTCGTCAATATAAAAATTTCTATAATTACCTGATGTTGCAATAGATCCATTCTTAATTGGAGCAATGTACTCTATTTCATTAGATATATTATCTATTGATGGAGTATTAATGCCAATCTTCCAAATCTTTCCATCAGACTTTCCCCTAACTTCTCCACCGATTTCTACAAAAATATTATCATAGCCCAAGTTTGTAATAATTTTATCTACAGCATAGCCCTTAGCTATTGAACTTAAATCAATTTCAACTCTAGGATCTTTCTTCCTAATCTTATTATCATAAATTTCAATTAAATCTTGTCCTACAAATGACAAAACACTATCTATATCAGCAGCTGTTGGGATATCTAAAAATTTATCTGGACCAAAACCCCAAAGATTAACCAATGGCATAACCGTAATATCATATAGCCCATTAGATATTTTATGATACTGAAATGAAGATTGTACTACAAAAGCAAAATCTTCAGATATGTCCATCCATTCTGTATTATTGATTCTATTAAATTTTGAGATTTCACTATCATCAATGTATGTGGACATTTGCATATTAATATCTCTTAAAATCTCTTCAACTTTGTCTTTATTCTTTTTGATATCATCACTACTCTTGATATCTGTGGCGTACTTAACTGTATATGTAGTGCCCATGGTATTGCCAGCGATTATTGGAAAATGATATAAGTTATTCTTTGAAGAATTATCTAAAGAGTTACAGCTAATTAAAAATAAAATAAATAGATAGGGCCTATTACCCAAAATCATCATAATCGATCATATCTTCTTCAACGCCTAAATTCCAAAGCATATTTTGTACAGCGCTAATCATCATAGGCGGGCCACATAAATAATATTCACACTCAGTAGGATCTTCATGTTTTTCAAGGTGCATATCACTTACCACTTGATGGATAAAGCCTTGAGGGCCATCCCAATTATCTTCTGGTAAAGGGTCTGATAGAGCTACCTGGTAAGTAAAATTATCAAATTCTTCAGCTAGAGCTTTAAACTCATCATCGTAGAACATTTCTTTCTCAGATCGAGCACCATACCAAAATGAAATTTTACGTGTTGTTTTTTCTGTTTTTAATAAATGAAAAATATGAGATCTTAATGGAGCCATTCCTGCTCCACCTCCAATATATACCATTTCACGATCTGTATCTTTGATATGAAATTCTCCATATGGTCCTGATACAGTTACCTTATCTCCTTCTTTCAAATTGAAAGTGTAAGAAGATGCAATTCCTGGAGGAACATTAGGGTTATTAGGTGGAGGACTAGCAATACGAATATTTAACATTATCATATTACCTTCAGCCGGATGATTTGCCATGGAGTACGCTCTGAAGACTGGCTCTTTATTTTCAGCTTTATATTGCCAAATATCAAATTTATCCCAATCGCTAGTATACATATCTTGTATTTCAAAATTTTTGTAATCTAAATCCTTATACTGAGGAACATCAATCTGAATGTATCCACCTGATTGAAAAACAATAGGATCATCTTCTGGAAGTTCAAGAATTAATTCTTTAATAAAGGTCGCTACATTATCGTTAGATTTAACAACTGCATCCCATTTTCTAATACTAAAAATTTCATCTGGAACTTGAATTTTCATATCATTTCTTATTTTTACCTGACAACCCAATCTCCAGTTATCTTTTTGATCTTGTCTATTAATATATGCTGCTTCAGTAGGTAAGATATCTCCACCACCTTCAATTACCTGACATTTACATTGAGCGCAAGTACCTTGTCCGCCACATGCCGATGGTAAATATACATTCTGTGCTCCTAGTGCAGATAATACTGTGCCTCCAGTATCAACAGTTATAGATTTGTCTGGATCATCATTAATTACTATTGTCACTTCACCTTGAGGCAATAGAATATTACCAAGAACATTTAGTACGATTACTAATAAAAGAATTACTGAGCTAAAAACTACTACGCCGATAAAAATATCATTCATTATAAATCAATCCCCGAAAATGCCATAAATGCCATAGAAAGTAATCCTGTTAATAACATTGCCATTCCTACGCCTCTTAATCTTGGAGGTATATTAGAGTAGCGTAACCTATATCTTACAGATGCTAATGCTACGATAGCTAGGAAGAATCCAACCCCAGAACCAAAACCGTAAACCATAGTTTCGGTAACATTGTATTCTCTTTCAACCATGAACAAGGAGCCGCCTAATATTGAACAATTAACCGCAATTAAAGGAAGAAAAATTCCGAGACTGTTGTAAAGAGACTGAGAAAAACGCTCCATAAACATTTCTACTAATTGCACCATGGCTGCGATTACAGAAATAAAGACAATCAATTTTAAAAAACTTAAATCTGTATTAGAAAAATCATATTGAACACTAAATAATGTGTTCAACCAAACCAACGCACCTTTACTTAATAAAAATTCATAAATAAACCAATTAATAGGAGCAGTAATAGTTAGAACAACGACCACAGCCATCCCGATACCTACCGAAGCATCTATCTTTTTAGAAATAGCTAAAAATGAACATAGTCCTAGGAAGTATGCTAGGACGATATTTTCAATAAATACCGCTTTAGTAAAAATACTTAGATAATGCTCAAAACCGCCCATTATTCACCTTCCTCAATTCCAAGAAGTTCTCTTTGCGTCCAAATAACTAAACCTAATATGAAAAATGCACCGGGGGATAATACTAGTAGGCCAATATTTTCATAGCCTGCTGCATACCAAGCCTCAGGAATACTAAACAGTACATAACCTGCACCACCATCAGGTAAAGTAATAGTACCTGCACCAAATAATTCTCTAAAAAATGATACAATAATAATAATCATTCCATATCCAAGACCATTACCAAGCCCATCTAAAAATGCTTTTGATGGACCGTTCTTTAAGGCAAATGCCTCTGCTCTTCCCATAATGATACAGTTAGTAATAATTAGACCAACAAACACTGATAACTGTTTACTCATATCATATAAGTAAGCTTGTAATAATTCATCAACGACGGAAACAAGAGATGCAATAACAGATAGCATAATTACAATTCTAACTCGAGCAGGGATATAGTCACGAATAACAGATAAAATTACATTCGATGAGCACAATACAAAAATCACTGCCAATGTCATTATAATAGCTTGATCTAAACGGATTGTTACAGCTAGAGCTGAACAAATTCCAAGAACTTGTAATGAAATTGGGTTATTAACGTTTATTGGGTCGTTAATAATCTTTTTTGATTCTGAATTAAATATTTCCATCAGCTCTTACCTTATTAAAATATGATTCATATCTTCCTAGATCTTCTTTTAGGAAGTTACCTACTCCCTTACCTGTTACGGTTGCACCTGAAATACCGTCAACTTGATGCACAGAATAAGGACTAGAAGAATCAACTTTTCCCTTCAAAACCTCTATCCCAATAACTCTATCATCTTGGGATCTAATTTTTTTACCTACAAAATTATTTGTAAACCAAGCCTTCTCAACTTCTCCTCCTAATCCTGGAGTTTCACCATGCTTATAAAATTGAATACCAAGAACAGTGTCGGTATCAGGTTCTAATGCAATATAACCAAATACTGTAGACCATAGTCCTTTTCCAGCAACAGGTACTGCGATTCCTTCTGTTTTGCTATCTACAACCTTTAAATAGACTGGCAATACTTCGACATTTCTTTCAGTATCAACCTCTTCAAGAATACAATCAATAATATTTCCATTTGTATCAACACAAAATGCTTGAACATTTTTACTAAAAATTCTTTCTACAACTTCATTCGACCAGGGTTCGCTTTCTGTTTCTACAAAATCTAGTGATCGTAAAATATTTTTCTTTATATCTGCTTTCAAATTGTACTCTTGTAGATGTCTAACATTTTCTTTTGTAAATGATAAAAGGGTTCCTAGAATAACAGTCACAATAAAAACAAAGCCTAATGTATAATTATTACTATGCATTTCTCGACATTCTCATATTAATGTTTGATTTAACTATATAATAATCTATTAATGGCGCAAACATATTCATAATTAATATGGCTAACATTACACCTTCAGGATAAGCTGGATTCACAGATCTAATAATTACTGTTAATACTCCAATCATAAATCCGTATATCCATCTTCCTTTATTTGTATGCGTAGATGTTACTGGCTCACTTGCCATAAATACTGTTCCAAACAAAAAACTACCAATCAAAATGTGTTGTAGTGGCGTAATAGTCAGCATAGCATTCGTTGAATATTCTGCTAAAAGATTAAATAGTCCTGCAGTAAATACTAATCCTAATACTGATGCCATCATAATTCTCCAAGAAGCAATACCGCAATAAATCAAAAATATACCTCCTAAAAGAATTAGAAGCTTATTGGTTTCACCTATGGAACCTGGAATCAATCCCCAAAATAAATTCAGTGTTGAAAAATCAAATTGAGTAGCTTGATTGAATAAATTTGTAGCTGTATCATATTCTGATGGATTTGCTGGTATTGAAAGTGCTGTTGCTCCAGTATAACCATCAGGCCCTACCGCCCATACTTTTTCACCTGATATTTTTGTTGGAAAGGCAAAGTACATAAAAGCACGTGCAGTCAATGCAGGATTGAATACATTTGTGCCAACACCTCCAAAAATCTCTTTTCCGATAATTATTCCAAAAGAAGTTCCAATAAATAATTGCCATAATGGAATGTCTGGTGGCATTGTTAATGGAATCAGAGCGCAAGAAACAAGAAAACCTTCATTGATTTCATGCTTTCTAATGACTGCAAATGTAATTTCACAAATTGCTCCTGCTATAAAAGTAACAATTAAAATAGGTAGAACGTATGTCATTCCAAGAATAAAGTTGCTCATAACAGAACTTGAAACACCCATAGCCGCTGAATATAAATATCCAATATTATAGGCACCAAATAAATAGCATGGTATTAGAGCAATAACTACAAAGAACATAGTTCTTTTGATATCCATATTATCTCTAATATGTGGACCTGATTTATTTTGAGAATCTGTTGAGAACAATATTGTATCAGTTGCTTCCCATAAAGGGTATGCAAATGATAGGGGTTTCCCTTCCTCAAAAAGTTTGCCAGATTTTGCTAATATTTTTTTTAAAAAATTCATCTTATTTATCAAAATAGATTGTATCTAGTCCCTTTCTAATTACTCCCCCTACGTCCGTTTTACTCGGACATACAAATGAACATAGTGCTACATCTTCTTCATCGCATTCATAAATACCTAATTGCTCCATCTCTTCAAAATCATTTGCTTCAATACTACGCAACAATGCATTGATATAAATATTCATAGGGAATACTTTTTCCCAAGCTTCAATAGGAACAAAAGCTCGATGACTCCCATTCTGAAGAGTTGTAAAATTATAAGGAGATTTATTGCTTCCTAAATATGCATTAAAAACACTATACTTCGATGAACCTCCAGGATGCAACCAACCTACAAATGATCTATCAAAAGATTCTTCGATTATGGATATAGAAGAATGATAAAAACCTAAATATTCATTCATTGTAGATTCTTTTCCCGTCAACACATCTCCAGAAATAATTCTCACCTGGTCTGTAGATAGATTTCCTTTACAATAAGATTCTAACGAAGCTCCAATTCTTGATTTGAAATAGGAAGGATTACTTACGGCAGGTCCACTTAAATTTATAGTAATAGATGGGTCAAATATCCCATCAGAAAATAATTTTCCAAGAATAGGTAAGTGATGTCCTTGTACTGTCCACACAACATCCTTCTTATTGATTGGATTAACATGATTAAGTATCACTCCTATATTACCAGATGGATGCGGTCCCTCTACTTGAATAATATCTATAAAATCTAGATCAGATAAATAGTCAAATTCACCCGGATTGACGGCTACAAAAAGTTTTCCCTCTGTCAATTTCTTTAAATTTAAAAGAGCGCTAACAAGAGAATCTTTATTTGATGCTAATGTAAAATTATAATCAACTGATAAGGGAGCAGTATTTGCCAAACTGACAATAATACATTTTGGTTTGTCAGAAGGATTTGCAACTTTGTTAAATGGTCTTTGTGTGATAAAAGGCCACATATTTTTTTCTAATAAATAATTAACTACATCATCTTTATTACCTAATTTTTTTTTCTCGCTATTAGATTGTTCATTCTCAATATTAGTATCGATGCTAAAAATAATTTCTTTTATTGATCTTCGCTCACCATAGACAATTTTTGAAATCTTACCGGATGCAATTGCTGGCCATTTAACATCAGGAGATAGCTTGTCAAAAAATATCGGATCTCCCAGCTTTACAATATCATTTTCTTTGACTAAAAGTTTTGGTTTGATGTATCTAAAATTTTCAGGAGATAAAGAAACTGTATTATTTTTTTGAGGTGCAAAAATTTCTCTGGATGCGACTCCAGCAATGTTAATGTTATGGCCTTTTTTAACTTTTATTTTCAACATAAATTTAGGCGCTTAGTTTCACCCTTATTTTAGACATGAGAAAGTAATAAAAAAGATGGTTGAGTTCTATATAATATTTAAAGAAATGAAAAAAAAATTATTTTTTAGCTTTCCATTCAAAATAATTTCCATCATATGATACTTTTTCTTGCCACTCTTTTACCTTGCTATCAATTATATTCATAGTATCTGAACTTACATCTTCTAATAAGTCAATTGTTAAATCTCCAACTGTTTTTGCACTAACTCTAGAAGCTTTAATATTTCCTTTACCAGTTACAGCATTACCCATTCCATGAACTTTATCTAGTTCATCAAATTTTCCAGATTCTTGATCAACAATATTGTATGTTGAGCCATCCATAGGCACTCCTTCGATCGGTTCTGGTAAACTTCCTATTGAACTTATTATAATACTTCCTTCTAAAGTATCATCTGATCCTTCAATGGCAATTGGTTTACCGTTTACAATCTCATTCTTAATAATCTTAAGACCTTCTAACTTTTCATCTACTATATGCAATCCAGTTGGTTGAGTACATTCTGCAACATTAAATAAAAACTTATTTTGCATATTTTCAAGAACTTTTCTTCGAGCTAATTTACGTTTTGCAATCATCTCAGTATCTGCATTATCGGGAATAGTTGTCAAAGGCATATTTTCTACATCTCTTCGATATACAAGAGTAGCTCCATGAATATTCAGCGTATTATAATCTATATCATGCATTTCTAGATATTTTGGAACGCCTTTATGTTCCATTTCAACAATATCAAAACCTTCAATCTGTGATTCAATCTTCTGCTTTACTAGCTCTAATTGTATAATTTTACATACATCAATAGACGCAAGTCCTCCACCTACTACCAAAGCATTATCCCTAACATTTACTGAAGGTCCATTATAGCTAGCTTCATGATAATGATTAAACCAGTACACAAATGGATTCTGATAATAAAAGTTTGAAAAATTTTCGATTTCAGCAAACGGAAAAGATCTGTCGTTCCATGCACCGTTTGCAAAATAAATACAACTCCAATCTATATCATAGATATCTTTAAAATCTAAATCTTTACCTAATCTAGTAAGCGGAACAAAATCTACTAATTCATGAGACATAATATCGTCAATTTTGAAATACTCTTTAGTACGTTGCTTATCATGCCATCTTGGAAGTCCATCTTCAATTTTTCCATAGGGCATATGGTTTTGATCAATGACAACACAACGAACTCCTTCTGCTGTCAATTTTTTTGCAGCGGTTGAACCTGATACTGCCCCTCCTATAATTAATACTGCCTTCATTTTAATACTGCTTTCATTAATTTGTTTATTTGTTAAATTTATCTGGTATGAAATTAATAAATTATTTGATAATTCAAATCATTCCTTTTTTGCCAAAGATTTTTGTTCGTCTTGTGGCATCTCCCTACATCGCAGGTATTACTGATGATGAAATGTTAACTAATGTAAAAAAGTTAAATGATAAGGGGTATGATGTTGCCATTGATATTTTAGGAGAACATGTAGCAACAAAAGAAGAGGCAACTGAGATTACTAAACGCTATGCAAATTTATATGATAGAATTGCACTACAAGATTTAAATGCAAACCTATCTATCAAATTAACTCATATTGGTCAAGACTTGGGATATGATTTAGTTGAACGCAATCTGATGATTCTAGTAAGTGCTGCAAAAAAACATAATAATTTTTTACGTCTTGATATGGAAAACTCACCATATACATCAGAAACAATTACTCTATATAAAAAAGCATTTGAAAATTATTCCAATGTTGGAATCGTACTACAAGCCTATATGCATAGATCCATGGATGATATAGATAAATTATCTAATAAAATGTTTAATGTCAGAATTTGTAAAGGCATATATGTTGAGAATGAAAATATAGCTTACAGAGATTATCAGAAAATAAGAGATAATTATATTGTATTAGTTCAACATGCACTTATAAAAGGTTCATATGTAGGAATTGCCAGTCATGATGAATATCTAATTGATGAACTATATACATGGATTAAAGATAATAACATTTCTACCAGTCAATATGAATTCCAAATACTACATGGAGTACCAATGGAAAAAAAGCTCCAACAATTAATGAAAGAAGGCAATAAGGTGCGTGTCTATGTTCCCTATGGAGATAATTGGTATGATTATTCTATTAGGCGATTAAAAGAGAATCCTAAAATGGCGGGATATATTATTAAAAATATTTTTAGTAAAATTTTTAGTCGATAAATAATTATCTATTTTTCTTCCTATACCAAAATAATAAAATAATTCCTGCTAAGTTAGGAAACCAAATTTCCGGATTTGACCAAGGAATTCCATCAAAAGAGAAATTGGAAATTGGCCATATAAGTTTTGTTGGAAAATATTCTTTAGAATGAAAAGGAAAGTCCAATAGTATATGGAATGGCCAAGCTAGCATTGGAAATGCTAAAGATTTATTAAAATAATAAACAATTCCGATAACTAAAAATGCAGTTACAAAACTATGTAACAAATCATAATTAAAAAATAACCAAGTGGGTATAGATTCTAAGTTTGGTGGACCATCATAAGCATAATTACCTGTAAATAATTGAAGAATGATTAACAATCCAAAAGATAGTAAATCTGGCATTGCTCCGAAAAAAATAGCTAATCGAGTATATCCTGTATATCCGAATAGCCCTTTTCCCCAAAGAGCATGGCTCAAAGTATCCATTTTATTTTGCTAAAGATCCCATTGGATCCCACGGTTTTAAAGCAATAGCTTCTTCATTCTTATAAAGATTATATAAGTCATCAGATAGATAATCTTTATGTACAACAACTTCATAATTGTACTCATCAAACCATTTATCTGACATAATATGATAACCTTTTTCTCCAACTTTATCGCCCCAACTATTTTCTACTCGCCATTTGATAGGTTTATCATTGGCATCTAGATCTACTCCAGTGAAAAGCATTGCATGCGTCATTTGACTTTCTCCATACTGTAGACGATCAGCTTTATTCATAGAGAATTCTGACTGATAAAAAGAATTAAAATCAAATAAATCTATATCCATGACTCCTATTTTTCTATCAAAATGCTTTCCAACATCGCAACCAAACCATACCGGATGATCATCTTTAATAGAGCTCGCTGATGCAGCTTTCATTTCTTCGCTTGTTACGTTAAGATATCGAACTGAATTTCCTTCGACAACATTTCCGAGCGCCTCAACAGTATAAACTTTTCTGTATTCCTTATCTTCCATAGGACAATTGATAAGACATACATATTCATCAAGATTTAATCCAACATGATTATCAAAAAAAGATTTAGGAGTTAAATTTTCAAAACTAATAAACTTCTTCTTCTTATCATGGGTTTGCCAATTAAATGAAGTTGGAGGTGTTCCAATATGCATTGTAAGCATCTTATAGATTTCTTCTAACATATCTGTTTTAATAGATTCTAAATCTTCTATTGAAACGCCTTTGCCTATATTTTGACGCAAATCTTTTGCATTTTCACGAAGCTTGCGAGCAATCATTCGATTCATTGTAGCTGACTGGCTCGATGAAAACGATTCTGACATTTCTGATTGTGGAATAACACCATACTTATCAATTAAACTAACCCACATATCCCACTGTCCACCGTCTTCAATTGGATTTGAAAGGAGGTGCATTACCATGCGACTATTCCAATCTTCAGATGCAGAATCTATAATGCATTCTAAAAAATAATTTGCCTTTTCTAGCTTATCCCAAAACATAAAATAGCTCTGAGAAAACTCAAAATTTTTCAAATTATGTTTTCTACCAATATAAAATCTGAATAAGTTTAATCCAGCGAATCCCCAGCATCTTCCACTAGATTTTTGATTAGTAACTGGCATTTCTCCTTTTACAATATTTGAAAAAGAATGGTTTATATTTCTATAGTGATCCCAATTCATTGTTAAATCACTTAAGTCAGTACGAATCATTGCATTTCTTACGACTTTAACATGATTATCTGATTCGTATTTTTTTTGAAATTTTTTTATTGTTTTTAATGAAATTGAATTAGCCATTTTTTTCCTTTTTAAAATTGGTTATCTATTTTTATCCCAAAATACTTCTGTAATTATATTTAAATCTTTTTCTTTTAAACTACTGGTAGTCTTAAGAATAGCAGTAAATGCTTTAACTTCCTCTTTTGTTACTGGTGAACCTATATTGCCTCCATTAGAGTCTAGAGAATTATCTAAAACATTGCCTTCGCTATCAAATATGACCCAAAATGGAATACCGCTTGCATCTCCCTTTAGTGAGTTATAGAAATCTACAGCACCTGGATTTTCAAGCTTCTTATTTTCTTCGGGATATTCATTCACTGCCAAGTGAACTGTAATATAATTGTCGTCAAAGAAATCTTTGCATAAATCATTAGACATATTCTTATCCATTCGCTTACACCAAGTACACCACGAAGCATCAAACATTAAAAAAATATTCTTATTCTCTTTCTTAGCAAGCGCATATGCGTTATTCATTACTTCATCTTTTGATGGAATAATATTTTGAGCACTAATGAGATTAAAAAAAAGTCCAAAAATAGTAAAGTAGTATATCAATCTCATTATGAGCCTCTTTTTCCCCAAACCATCTTTGTTTTTAATGTCTGATAGTAGTCATAGTCTTCAAAAGTGATAAATTTTAAATGATGTTTTGCTTGTGATATTGTTACTGTTGAATTGTTAGTAAAATTTTCAATATTTTGGCCATCAGAAATCAGCTTTAGTTCTTTTTCTGAGTCACCATTAAATCTAAACTCTATATCAACATCTGCTGGCAAAACTAATGGTCGTGATGTTAAAGAGTGTGGAGCAATTGGAGTAACTATAATAGAAAATACATCTGGTTGAACAATTGGACCTCCAGAAGATAAAGAATATGCAGTGGAACCCGTAGGAGTACTAATAATAATACCATCTGACTTATAGTCGCTTACATGTTTTCCATCAATATATAAAGATAAAGAAGTTACTCTGTAGGCTGTCTCATTTTGGACAACAAAATCATTAATTGCAAAATGAGATTTGCTACCATTAGAAATCTTGGCATTTAGAACTAATCTTTCTTGAGTTTGAGATTCACCATCTTTAATCATATTTAACTTTTCAGTTAGTTCCTTAGGTGTGATCTGTGCAAGAAATCCTAATCCTCCAATATGAACTCCTAGAACAGGTACAGTAGGCTTGCTAAAAATTCTTACTCCAGCAATAAGGGTACCATCACCACCTAGACATAATAAAAAATCAACATTAGGTGGATTAGAAGGGTCATAAACATTAGGATGGTTGGGAGCAATTTTTAGGTGCTCTAAGCTATTAGGCAAAAATAATTTTATATCATTATTTTTTGCCCATAACATAACTTCATGGACCAATCCTGGAACTTCTTTTTTTCCAGGATTTGCCCAAATAGCAAAACTTTTCGGTTTCATTTTAGTTATTTATTTTTTTTCTTATGTCTGTCTGCACGCAAACGTTTTTTACGTTTATGTGTATTCATTTTTCTTTTTTTTCTTTTTTTACCGCAAGGCATCAATTGCTCCTATTTAATAATCAATTAGTTTATCGTTTACAGTTGTTTTCATTCGTTTGGAAGGTTTAAATACCGGAACATATCTTTCTGGTAAATAAACAGGATCTCCCGTTTTTGGATTACGTGCTTTCTTTGGCAATCTATGCTTGACTGCAAACGTTCCAAATCCTCTTAATTCAATTTTTTCATTTTTACTTAATGTCATAATAATTTCGCTAAATGATGCATTAATAACAGCTTCAACTTCCAGCTTTGTTAATCCTGTTTTTTCTGAAACGTTGTCTACTATATCTTGTTTAATCATACTATCAATTCTCCATTAAAATTTTATTTTACAAATAAAGTTAGTTTTTGACCGGGATAAATTCTAGAAGAATTAACTCTCATACTATTCCACTCCCTGATCTTACTTACTTCTAAATTATACTTATTGGCTATTCCACCTAAGGTATCACCAGACTTGACAATATAAACATTTTTACTTGGAGTGTCCTTATCTGGTTTCTTATTTACAAATAATGATAATTTCTGATTAGGATATATACCAGAAGTATTTCCCATATTATTCCATTTTCTAATTTCAGCAGCTCTAGTATTATATTTTTCTGCAATATGGCCTAAAGTATCTCCACTTTTGACCTTATATATAATTTTTTCTGGGTAATTAGAATATACCCCACCTTTGACTGGAATTTTTAAACGCTGACCAATAGACAATTTATTAATATTACTAATATTATTAATAGTCTGTAAATCTGCAACAGATACACGATACTTAGAAGCAATAGATATAAAATTTTCTCCCTTTCTAACGCGATGTTCTATCTTCTGGACAGCAAATTTTTGCTCATCTGGCAAAGCATTGAACTTCTTATAAAAACTATCTTTTTTTCCATATGGTATATTTAATGTGTATGAACCATTTGATGGTGTTGCTGGTTGTCTTAATTCAGGATTAAGGCGCTGAATCGTACTACGTTTTGTATCAGCAGCCTTTGCAATCACAGTTAAATCTGCACTTTTTTCAATAGTCACTTTATCATATCTTAGTGTATTTGATTTGGGCATCTTAAATCCATATTTTGCTGGATCTTTTAAAATAATTGCAGAAGATAAAAAGTAAGGTATATAGTTTTTAGTATCTTTTGGAAGAGAATATAATTGCCAATAATCAGATGTTTCGTGAAGTTTCAATGCGCGATTTAATCTTCCTGGCCCTGTATTGTAGGCAGCTAATACTAAATACCAATCATCAAATTCTTTATATAGGGCTTTAAAGTACTTAGCTGCTGCTTCTGTAGACTTTATAGGGTCTTGACGCTCATCAATATACCAATTTCTCTCTAATCCATATTGCTTACCTGTAGAATACATAAATTGCCACAACCCTACTGCCTTAGCTCTCGATACTGCTTTTGGATCAAGTCCAGATTCAATCATAGAAACAACCAACAGCTCTTCAGGTAGATTGTTTTCTTCTAAAATTGGCAACATTAGATCTCTATACTGAACATATCTCCTAAGCCAAATATTAAATCCTTTACGACCTTTACCTTGAAAATATCTAATATAGCTTTCAACCTGTGAATTCATCACAAGCGGAATATGTCCCTCAGTATCATCGATAATAGTGAATTTAGTTGTACCCATCACTACTGCTTCATTTTCATTTGTTATTGAAGCAATATCTCTACGAATTAAGTCTGCTGTCAAAAATTGAGTTGAACTATCTATTGTACTTAATCGTGTAGTATAAATTTGAATAAAATCAGATTGAAATTTTTCAAATTCTATTTTATCTAATTCTTCTCTTACTCCTAATTGTTCCACATCTGACAATAAATCAAAAATTCTTTTAATGTTATAAACGACCTCTACAGTATCCTGATTTACATCAGCAATCACAGCATCTGACAAAAACTGTTTTGCTTCATTTAGAATAGATGTAATTCGATTACCATTTCCCAAAAATGCTGCATCGCTAGTGTTCATGAATGGTTTTCTTGGTTTTGAATCAGCAGAGTCTTGAGCTAAGCTGTAGCCTGCAAATAGTACTAATATTATATATGATTTAAGCAATCTCATAAGGATGGGAAATTATCTGTAAAGTAAGTCAGAATCAAGTTAGTGTTTTTTTATTTTATCGATATAATTAGTTGAGCTATATCCATCATGAAATTTTAATAATTTTACTTTTCCGCCAGCACTAATTACTTCATTTGATCCTACTACATTATCTACTGTATAATCTCCACCCTTAACTAAAATATCTGGCATAATTAATTTAACTAGCTCTAATGGAGTTTGTTCCTCAAAACTAATAACATAATCTACAAACTTTATTTCTGATAGTATCGATACTCGATCTGATAAAGAATTAACTGGTCTTAATGGGCCTTTTAATTTTTTTACTGATTTATCAGAATTAATACCAATCACCAATATATCTCCCAGAGATCTTGCCTCTTTTAAATATCTAATATGTCCTACATGTAGAATATCAAAGCATCCATTCGTAAATACAATTTTTTTACCATCATTTTTATAATTTCTAATGGCATCGAAAATATTATCTGGTTGATATTGACTATTGCTCATTTGCTAATTTAATAATTTCATTTCTAATACTCATTGTAATCTTATTACGATCCTCATAAGAACTATTTTTTGTATCGATAGGGTCACCAAATATAATCTTTATTATATTTAAATCTTTTGAAAAGAAACTCTTTTTCCACCAACTATACGACCCAGTAATAGCAACAGGAATAATTGACATTCCCGTATTAATTCCGAATATTGCAGCTCCTTTTTTAAAATCTTGTAACTCTCCATCTCGAGATCTTGTTCCTTCGGGAAAAATAGCTACTGATCTAGGAGATTGATCCATATCAGATCTCAGTTTTTCTAATGACTCAATAGCATCTTTATTATTTTTACGATCAACAAGTACAAACCCTGCTACCTTAATAATTGTTTTAAATATAGGAATTCTACCTAGCTCTTTTTTGGCTACAAAAACTAAGTATCTATTTACTGCTACAAACAATAAAGGTATATCCATTACGGATGAATGATTTGGCGCAAAAATATAATTTTTATCAGGTTGCAAATTTTCTCTGCCTATAACCTCAAGCTTAATTCTCATAATCTTTCCTAATGTCTTACCCCATTGAATACCATAATACTTGAAATTGCTTTTCTTCTTTGATAGTAAAATAGAAAACATTGATCTTAAGCCATAAAAAAAGGTCCATATAAAAAGGTTGCTATAGACCCAAAAAAATTTCAATTATTTAATCTCCGCCAAGCCCATATAGGGTTGCAGAGCTACTGGAATTTTAATTGAACCATCTTGGTTTTGATGTGTCTCTAATAGTGCAGCAAAAATTCTCGGCGTTGCAAGACCTGAACCATTTAATGTATGTAAATAATCAACTTTTCCATCTTCATCTCTAAATCTAATATTTCCTCTTCTAGATTGGAAATCTTCAAAATTGCTACATGATGATACTTCTAACCATTTTTCTTCACCTGGCGCCCAAACTTCTAAGTCGTAACATTTTGCTGCAGAAAAACCTAAGTCTCCGCTACATAACTCTACAACTCTATAATCTAGTTCTAGTAAGTCTAATAGCTTTGTAGCTTGCCCAACTAAAGATTCTAGCTCATCATATGAAGATTCTGGACGAACGAATTTTACTAATTCAACTTTATTAAATTGATGAACTCTTAATAGTCCTCTTGTGTCTTTTCCGTAAGAACCAGCCTCTCTTCTAAAGCATGCAGAGTAAGCTAAATAATATTTTGGTAGATCAATTAATTCTAAGATATCATCTTGATGAATATTAGTTAATGGAACTTCTGCGGTAGGAATTAAATATAGCCCATCTTTTTCAATATGATACATATCTTCCTCAAATTTTGGTAATTGACCTGTAGTAATAGCAGAGTTTGGCTTTACTAAAAATGGAGTAAAAAATTCAGTATAATTATAATTTTTTAAATGAAAATCTATCATGAAATTAATCAATGCTCTCTCAAGTAATGCTCCATTTCCTTTATAAAGAGGAAAGCCTGCTCCTGAAATTTTTGCTCCTACTTCAAAATCAATTAAATCAAGATCTTGAGCGAGATCAACATGGCTTTTAGGTTTACAGTCAAGCTTCTTCTTTGAAACACAATCTTTCACTATGATATTTTCTTTTTCTGATTTTCCAACAGGAACTGATTTATGAGGTATATTTGGAATATCAAGTAACATATCTTTTAATTTTTTAGACCTTTCTCGGTGTTCAGCTTCTAAGTCTTTAATAGTATTTGATAGTTTTTTTAATTTTGCAAAAATAGAGTCATCAGATTTGCCTTGAGACTTTAAAATTCCAATCTCTTTCGATTGTTTATTTTGCTCTGATTGTAAATCATTAAGCTTTTTTGTCAGCTCTCTTGAATTAATATCAGCTTCTATAATCTTTTTTAAGCTGATAGATTGATCTCTGTTCTTTAGATGCTTCTCTAATGAAGAGTGATGCTCTCTTATATTTTTTATATCTATCATATATTATAATTTAGTTAATTCTTCTAAGATATTAAAATTAATCATTTGTATGGTAAAATTATCTTTATCAATTATTTTAATTTCATAATCTCCGAAATCTAAAATTTTGAATTGATTAAAATAGTAATTTGATATAGGATTTAAGTATAGTTGTTCTTTTTTTATAGACACTCCATTTTTATAAAGATGTGCTGTAAAATCTCTTCTATCGCTATCGACGCGATTTGCAAAACCATATATAAATACTGACTCATTAATATGATAATTTGCATTACCTAGCAAGAAAGAATATTTCAAATCTTTTTTCTTAGATACCCATTCAATTGCTTCCTCAAAATATGTATCCTCTCCACTCAATACTTGTTTATAAAAAAATTCATCATTTATGAATACAGATTTAAAATGATTTTTAGTAAAAAAAGTTTTTTTAGCGACATTTTTTAATTCGCTTTCTGTCGTAAAATTCAATCCAAATAAAGGTCCCATTTTGACAAATGAATTTATGTCCTGCGTATCTCCTTTAAACATCACGAGGGAAGTATTTTCTGAGTAAATTTTCTTTATAAACAGATTAAACCATCGATCTGAAACGGGTATTTCAGGAAAATTATCAAAGATAACTAAATCATATTTTTTAAACCAAAATTCTTCAAAATTATGAGTGTAACTATCTAGCTCAGGAAAAAAATGATCAAAATTATTATCTATTTTACTAATTATAGCTTTAGAATTATAATTGAGAGTACCGCTAATAAGAGCAACATTAAGCTTTTCGGTCTTGAGGCTCGTAGTAACACTATATCTATTATTAGATATATTATTTTCTAATTTTAGGCTAGAAATTTTTATATCAAATACTTTATTAAAATCAATATCATCCTTAACAAGAAATGACTGAAAATAAGTACGCTTGTCGCTACGTAATTTTATTTTATCTGACGCTATTAACTTTCCGCCGTTAGATAGAGTAATTTGAGTGAATTCATTACCATTTTGATTATTAATTTCGATATCAATATAAATAGATCTTTTGTCAAACAAATTTGGATATACGATAACATTTTTTATAGCTATATCTACTATATCTTCTGAAATTTTTGATTCAATAGTTTCTGGAATTATAGTATCTGAAATAATATCAGTTTCATCGGCAAAAAAGAAAAGGGGGAATGAGTTAACGTAAATTGCTGAACCTATAGCAACGACAATGGGCATCCATAATAAAAATATCTTATATTTATTTTTCATTATTAAACAATCATACCTCTAGAATAAGCAGAAAAATTGATACCAATTTTAGCTGAATTATTATTTATCTTTTTTTCTCCTAGAAACGCTATCATATCAGCATTATCTGTACAATACTTTAAGGATGGAAAAATAATAGTTTTATCTAGCGCATTTAACTTCTCTCTTAATCGTTGATTTGCAGCGACTCCACCACAAACTATACCAATATTAATATTTAAATCATCCATAGAGTTTTTTAATTTTCCTAACAGACAATCCACGATAGCTTCTTGATAGCTGGCGGCGACATCGCTTAGATTATATTTATCCTTATTGACGCAATTAATTAAAGATGTTTTAAGTCCACTAAAACTGAAATTATAAGTTCCATCATTAATTATAGGGCGTGGAAAATTTATTAATTCTCTATCGCCTTTCATGGCTAATTTTTCTATTTCAGGTCCGCCAGGATAATTTAATCCTAACGTTTTAGCTCCTTTATCAAATGCTTCCCCACATGCATCATCTAAAGTCTCACCTAGCAAAGTATATTCAAATAAATCTTTGACAAGCCATATTTGTGTATGACCGCCTGAAACAAGCAAATTAATAAATGGCGGATCTAGTGCCTCAAACTCAATAAATGCTGAATTCAAGTGTGCTTCTAAGTGATTAATGGGTATAATAGGAATATCTAGACCTTGCGATATACCTTTAGCAAAAGAAATCCCTGACAATAAAGATCCCATCAATCCTGGACCGCTTGTCACTGCAATTGCTTCTAAATCAGAGTATTGTAATTTAGAATCTTTAAGGACCTTTTCAGTAATTTCAGGTAAAAATTTTTCATGTTCTCTTGATGCAATTTCTGGGACTACTCCACCAAACTTTGTATGGATTGACTGAGTCTTAGTGTAGCTTGCAATAATTTTTGAATTGTCACATATCGCAACACCAGTTTCGTCGCAAGATGTTTCTATTCCTAGAACGATCAATTTATTTCTTTTATAACTAAAATTTCTAAATTGTTTGGAGATAAATCTTTCCATTCCATGATACTATCAGGAATTTTTACTTTTGGTGAATAAAATTGTTTTTCTGGAGTCCAAGATTTTTCAAAATCAATAAAGACCTCTATATCTGTAGATATAATACTAGCAATTTGATTGAGTCCTCCAACGATAGTGAGTGAAACTGTAGCAGGATTAACAAAAACATTTATATCGTTGGGTTTATTAATCAATTTTACAGGAATTCCTGTTACAATTGTTTCGCTAATAGGCTGAACGTCAATAAATCCTTGGACTTTTTTTGGATCAAAATCAACCAACTTATCTGGATTTAGAATCAATAGCTCAGTGTCTACCGATGCCATTAGATTTGATACAGTATTTTTTCCAGTTACAACAAATGCAATATTATCTACAATTTCTTGAGGTCCACCGATACTAATAGAGTCTGGTGAGAAACTTATGTCTCCGACTTGTATATATCCTGGCTCTGTTGAAATAGATACTTGTGATTTAATTGGTACTTTTTTTACTAAATATTTATCTAAGTTAATTTTAATATTTCTAGGAGATATTACTTCAACAAATTCTAAATCTAAAGAAGACGGTAAAACTATTTTCTCTGGATTATTTTTATAGTATTGATCGAGTTCAAAATTATACTCATCTGCAATACTGCTTAAGTCTAAAACAGCTTTATAATCTTCGTAGAAGCTATCAAAAAATCTAAGCCATATAAATGCCCTACCTGAACCTTTTAAGGTCACAACAATACTTTCAGGAACTTCTTCTTTATATGTTTTTTGTTCCTGTAGATTACGTGCAACTAAAGGAATATTTGTTGTAACAGAATAAGTATCTTCACTTTTAATAAAAAACCAAAAAATAAATGCAATGACAAAAGAGTATAAAAGTCTTTTGATCTGATTGGTATTAGTCAACATTAGGTTGATCAAGCATTAAGGTGACATTCTTACCTTGCTCGTTAACCTCAACAACTACTACATCGATAGTGGCACCTGGTTCAATAGAAGGTAAATAATCTTTCTTTAGTTCTTTTGAAATTTGATCTGAAGGAACAAGACCTGTAATATCGTCGCTCATATCTACTGTAACACCTGAATCGTTTATAGATACAACAGATGCCTTAAGCTTATCGCCTGCAGAATATTTTGCAACTATATCAGACCATGGATTTTCAGTAAGATCTTTCATGCTTACTAAAATTTTTCTATCCTTATCTGAGATATCTACAATAACAAATTTAACTATATCGCCTTCACTGACAAACTCTTTAGGATGTAAGGGATTTTTTGTCCAGTGAAAATCTGTATTTCTTATGAAGCCTTCGATATCTTCTCCTAGATCTACATATGCTCCAAATTTTGTGACTTTATTTACTGCCCCTTCTTTTTTGTCGCCAATGCTTACCTGCGCAGATATGTTACTCCATGGATCTTCAGTTAATTGCTTGATACCTAAGCTAATTTTCTGTTCATTAGCATCGATAAATAAAATTTTTGATTCTATAGAATCGCCAACCTTATATTTATCTTGAAGATTTTGAATATTTTTTGTCCAGGATATTTCAGATATATGAATTAACCCTTCAATACCTTTTTCTAGCTCAATAAATATACCATAATTCATAATACTAACAACTTTACCTACATTAGTATCTCCTATGCTATATTTATCTGGTATTGTCTTCCAAGGATTGTCTACTAACTGCTTAAGACCTAAAGATATTCTAGATGTCTCTTTATTGTAGTCAATAATTTGAACAGTTATTTCATCTCCTATGGATACAATTTCTGAAGGATGATTGATTCTTCCCCAAGAAAAGTCAGTAATGTGTATTAATCCATCAACACCACCTAAATCAACGAATGCTCCAAAGTCAGTTATATTTTTTACTAAGCCTTGAAGCTGTGCACCCACTTCAATTTTTGTCATTAGTTCTTGACGTTTTTCATTGAGCGACTCTTCTAATATTGCTTTTCTAGACACAACAAGATTTTTTCTCATTTCATCTACTTTGACAATTTGGAAATCTAATTCCTTACCAATTAAATCATCAAAGTTCTTAATAGGCTGAACGTCAGCTTGAGACCCTGGTAAGAAAGCTTGTATCACACCTAGGTCTACTACAAGACCTCCTTTAACGCGCTTAATAATCTTTCCTTGTACAGGCTCTTTAGTTTCTTCAAATGTTCTTAACTCATCCCATCTCTTAATAAAATCTGCTTTATATTTTGATAGGGTGATATTGCCATCTGTATCTTCAAACTTTTCAAGAAATATATCAATGTCAGAACCAATCTCAGGTAAATCTTTATTATTAAATTCAGATCTACTAATTAAGCCTTCTGACTTGAAACCAATATCTACCATAACATCGTTATCGCTAATACCAATTACTTTGGCTGATATAATCTGATTTTCTGATATATCATTAAATGTACCTTCATATTCTTCTAGAACGTCATCAGCTAATTTTTCAATTTCAGCCTGATCTTCTTTTCCGGAAATAACTTTAATTCCTGAAAATAAATCTTTACTTAAATAATCTTTAATTGTTTTTTTAGAAGATACTACTGCTTCTACTGGTTGATTTTCTGATACTTTTTCATCAGTTTTTTTCTCTACCACTGCTTCTAATACTGCTTCTTCTACTACTTCGTTGTTGACATCTTGTTTAGCTTGATCGTTCATATTGTTTAGTTTCTTTCAATGTGTTTATAGATTTGATTTACTTGATCGTCAATAGTGCAGTTTGATGTATCAATTACAATTGCATCCTTTGCTTGTTTCAATGGAGAAAGTTTACGACTACTGTCGTACTGATCTCTATCTTTCAAATCTTGTTTTATTTTGTTAACGTTTATTTCCTCATTTAATATCTTAAAATCTTTAAATCTTCTCTTTGCCCTAGTATCATAGTCAGCAACCAAGAAGAATTTATACTTTGTATCTGGAAAAACTACTGTTCCAATATCTCTTCCTTCAACAATAAAGTTACCATTTTTTGTGGTATCTTTCTGTATTTTTACCATTTTTTCTCTTACAGATTTTAATGCACTGACCTTACTTACTGCATCTGTAACTGCTTTGCTACGAATTAATAAGCTGATATCTTTTCCATCTAACAATATTGTAATACTATCATTTGATGTAAAATCTAGTTCCAAATTTAAAATATCTAGCATTTTTCTAACCTGATTTTCAGAGGTGATATCAGTAGCATGTTGTATAAAAAAATATGTAGCAGCTCTATACATAGCGCCAGTATCTAAATATTGATACCCTAGCTTACTTGCTAGTTTCTTTGCGGTGATAGTTTTACCTACACCTGCTGGTCCATCAATTGTTATTATCATAAAAATGCTCAGAAAGTTAGTTTTTCTTTCAATAAATGCCAAGATGTTTAAAATCTTATGCTTTTCTTCTTATTTTATCTAAATACTGATTTTCTTTCTTTGTTAACTCTCTTGACTGTCCTTCTTTTAATTGATCTAATGTAATATTACCAAATTTTATTCTTTTTAAAGCAATCAAATTAAGACCTGAAAATTTAAATATTCTTCTTATTTCATTCTTTTTTCCTTGTCTTAGAATCATATTCACATGAACTATATTTTTATTTTTTTCTTGTGATATAATTTTGGCTTTCCCTTTTTCGCCAGAGCCAATAAAGATTCCTTTCTCAATTTTTTTAATAATCTTATCACTAATTATCTCATTTGTATGTGCAACATATTCCTTTTTTATTTTATTTTTAGGGTGAGTTAAGAATTGAGATAAATCTCCATCATTTGTTAATAATATTAAACCTGTGGTATCCTTATCTAGCCTTCCTACGTGATTTAAAAAAGGTTTTCTAGGAATAAGATTGAAAATTGTTTTTCTTCCTAGCTCATCACTTCTAGAAGAAATAAATCCTTTAGGCTTGTATAAAACTAATGTTGTGGTTTTAGTATTTGAAATAATTTTTTGATCATCTAGCCTTACAACGTCTTTGATAGGATCAATTTCAGTAAAAGGGTCCATAATTACGGTATTGTTCACCGTAACCATTGCTAACTGGATAGATTCCTGCGCTTTTCTTCTGGATACAATCCCAGATGATGAAATAAATTTAAATAACTTCACTAGTGATTCCATTATCTTCAGAATCTATAATCTCAGAAATCTCACTACTTGTTGGCATTTCTGACAAACTTGCTAATCCAAAATGTTTAAGGTATTCATCGGTAGTATGATAAAGCAATGCCTTGCCCAGTGAATCATCTCTACCTCCTATCTTTATCAGTTTTTTATTTAATAAGTTTTTTAGCACTCCCTTGCAATCTACGCCTCTGATCGATTCAATATCTATTCTTGATATAGGTTGCTTGTATGCAACAATTGCCAACACTTCTAAGCTCGCATTAGACAGCATAAGCTTTTTAGTTGGAATGTACTTTGATATAAAGGGTTCAAATTGTTTTTTACTAACCAGCATATAGCCTTCCCCTATGGCTTTCACTTCAAAGGCGTGATCAGAGTATTTGATATTGAGTTCACTAACTATTTCATCTAATGATGGGATATCGCTATCATCAAATATATTAGTCAAGTCAGATTGCATAAGTGGTTCAGAAGCAACAAACAATAAAGATTCTATGATTAGCAATTGTTCGTTCATGCTTTAACAATATTTAATGTTATATCAATATCTTCAAAAGTATTTTTTTGCTTACAAATCAACTCTGACTCCTTAATCATATTTAATAGAGCCAAGAATGTAACAATAATTTCTAATTTACTATCTAATTTCTTGATCAGACTACTAAGAGAAATAGTCTTTTTATCTTTAAAATTAGAAATAATAAATTGTTTTTGCTCCTGCAGAGATATAGTCTCTCTTGCTATTGTAAATGAATTATCTTGCGGTGCATTATCTATAGCAGATTGAAAGATTTTGGATATATCAAACAGGCTTACTTCATTCAAAAAATCTGAAGGGTTAATTGTTTTTTTAAACGAAATTTTATCATTTGGACGATAAAATAAATCTTTATTCTGTTCGTGTATACCCTTTAGTTGATGTGCAATATTTCTAAAATTTTTATACTGCAATAATTGTCCAACTAAATTAATTCTTGGATCATCAATATCTAATCCTTCTTCGTCTTTCTGTCTAGGTAAAAGCATTCTTGTTTTTAATCTTAATAACAACGATGCCATAAAAAGAAATTCGCCGGCTACTGAAACATCTAGTTTTTTAGCAGTATTAATTACATCGATATATTCTGATGTAATTTGAGAAATTGGAATATCGTAAATATCTATTTTATCTCTTTTAATAAAATATAAAAGTAAATCTAATGGTCCTTCAAAATTTTCTAATTTTACATTAAACACTAGCTAGACCATTCCAATAGATTTTTTGACACTTGATAGAGTGTCAGACGCAATAACTTCGGCTTTCTTTTTTCCCACCTCCATTAAATCAAAAATATTATCAGGATTATCTATATAATATTGCTTCAAGGTTCTTTGTTTCGAAAAATAATCCATGATATGTTGATACAATTCATTCTTTACGCTCATATATTTTAAGCCTGGTGTAGCATATCGATCTTTAAGTTCATTTTTTTCATCATCATTTAAAAATAACGCATACATATTGAAAAGAGGTGTATTTATATCTTTTGGCTCATTTAATCCAGCAGAATCGGTTACAATATTCATTATTTGATTTTTCATATAATCTTCACTACCAAAAATCGGAATAGTATTATTGTAGGATTTACTCATCTTCCTACCATCAATACCTCCAATTATCTCACTACTTTCATCGATATCAATCTCTGGAATAGTAAAAACTGGCCCATGGGCATTATTAAATTTTATAGCAATATCTCTCGTCATTTCTAGATGCTGTTTTTGATCTTTACCTACAGGCACAATATCAGATTGAAATGCTAAAATATCTGACGCCATTAAAATAGGGTAAGAGAATAAGCCCATATTAGGACTTAAACCATTTGCAACTTTATCCTTATAGGATGTTGATCGCTGCATCAAGCCAACACTTGTAAAGTTAGATAGTATCCATGTTAATTCTGTCACTGCTGGTACATGAGACTGCACCCATACGGTAGATTTCTTAGAATCAAGTCCCAATGACAACAGATCAGAAAATGCATTAAAGGTATTTTTTTCTAATTCTTGTTTATTACTGATCGATGTCAATGAATGATAATTTGCAATAAAACAGAATAGATCAGAAGAATCTTGAAAATCAATCATTCGTTCAATCATACCAAAATAGTTTCCGATATGTAATAACCCCGATGGTTGTGCTCCGCTTAATATTCTTTTTTTATTCATTTTAATTTTTATTTATAAATAAGTAATCTTCCCAGCCTAAATTTTTATCTTTTATAAACTGATTAAAGTACATGAATCTATTAGGTTTTTTTGGTTGTTTCATCAATTTCATATTTGCTTCTTTTGGAGTTCTACTTCCCTTCCTTGCATTACAAGGAGAGCATGCTACAATTAAATTTTCCCATGTATCAGACCCACCTTTGTACTTTGGAATAATATGATCTACAGTTAAATCTGATTTTAGTCCACAATACTGGCAACATGCATTATCTCTAAGCAATAAATTTTTTTTATTTAAAACTACGTCAAGACTGTTGTGAGATACGTAGGTTTTTAGCTTTACTACGCTAGGTACTTTTATTCGTGTCGAAGGAGAATATACATATTGATCATAATTTGTTAGTACGTCAATTTTATTTAAAAAATATAAACATAAAGCGCGCTTAGAAGAACATACTGCAAGTGGTAAATAGCTAGCATTCAATACCAGAGTAACATTATTTTCGATATTTGAATTTGGGATATTGTATTTCATTTCTTATACAATTTATGAAAATAATCATTCATATTTTATAAAAATAACATTAAGATGCTGCAGAGTAAATGTAGGGAATACTAGTGAAATTCTAGAACAGTCCCCGCTACTGTAATTACTGAGATTTAAGAATTACCATTCCATGAAAATTGGGAGAAGGTTTTAAATCGTTAATAGGTATAAGTCAGGAGACCTTATTTACTAAAACAATAAAAACTGAACTTCGGAGGAAAGTATAATGAAATTTTATATTTTATTATCAACAATACTAATATCTAACCTTTTTTCACAAACCTTAACTGGTCTTGTTATTGATACCAATGGTCATCCCCTATCGTACGTAGTGGTAAGAGAGCTAAATAATGATGCGCAAAATGATAATTGGACTACCACATCAGATGATGGTTCTTTTAGAATTGAAATTAGTGTTAGTTCAAAAATTAGATTTGAAAGAATCGGATTTGAAAGCAATACAGTATACTTAGATAACTATGATTCTCAAGTATTTACACTATTAAGCAAAAATGTAAATCTCAGAGAAGTGAATGTATATGGAAAAAGCAATTCAAGATATTTAAAAAATAAAAGCTTAAATAATAATTTAGGTTCTTTTTCAAATAATGGCTCTTTATCTCAATTGCCTTCACTAGAAATAAGAACTTATGGCGGATATGCAGGCGTAACCTCGGCTTCTTTTGACGGAGGATTTGCTCGTCATACCAAAGTATTGTTTAATGGCGTTGACTTAACTGATGCTCAAAATGGCCAAGTAGATTTATCTATTTTTCCATCATTCGTACTAAGCTCATTAAACTATAGATTAAATTCAGGTACAACGCATGGATCTGGATCTATTGATGGGACTCTAGATATAAATACTAAAAATAGTCCAAATAGAGTTTTTTACAGTTCTGGTGACTATGGATTTAATCAATATGGTGCAACATATTCAATGGGTAGAGAAAACTCAAAAAGAATTATCACAATAGGTAAAACTAGCTATGATGGAGACTATCAATATAAGGATTCTATCACGGGTCTGAATAGTAACAGAGAAAATAATTCTTTAGATCAATTTTTTCTTGCAATGAATAGAGAATTTCTTGTTAGAGAAGATTTAATTATTAATATCAACTCTTTAACAACAACAAATACTAGAGGAGCTGCAGGCAGTACCAACTTTCCATCTAAACTTGCAACAAGAACTGATGAATATGAACTATATGCGCTTTCATTTATGAAATTTTTTGTAGATAGTTCTCTAAAATTTTATATTAATCGCTCAACTAGCAATCAAGTATTTGATGATCCCGATGAATCTTACCCAATATTTAGTGAACATGATTTAGAGTTATCATCAATGGGAGTTGACTTCAAAAAACAATTAAATACTATATTAAATTATAAACTATCAGCTCAACAAAAATCTGATAGAATTAGTAGCACTGACTTAAGTAATCAAGAGATTAGTTCTAGTTCTATATCATTTCTACTGAACTATCTTAATAATGATAAAGATTTTAAAATATCTCCATCAATGCGATATGATAAGCAATCTGAAAATGATAAATTATCCTATAATGTTAGCTTCGAATCAATCGATCAGCTAATAAAAGGTGATCAATCTTATTTTGACTTTGGATTAGATATAGGTTCATCTTTTCAATTTCCAACTATGAATGACTTATATTGGCCTGATGGATTATACAGTGTTGGAAATCTAGACTTGAAACCAGAGGAAAGTGATTATCTATCTTTTAATATGACGAGTAACTCTACTTTTGGAAAAGTTACTGTAACTGCAACCATGAAAGATTATGAAAATCTAATCTTATGGCAACCTGATGCATCATATAAATATCAACCAATTAATGTCTCTTCTGCATCACGAATAACATATAATATTAATTATCTTAAAGAATTTTCAAATAGTCAATTACAGGTATCATACAATATCTATGATAGTGAAGATGATGATTTAAAAAAGAAACTACTATATGTTCCAGAATATTCAGCAAATGTATTTTTAGCTCATAATTTGAATCAGGATATGAATATAGTATTTAATTATAAATATATAGGGAAACGTATTCTGCAGTATGGCTCTGATTTGAGCTCTCAAACCGATGGAGATGGTTATGGGATCTTAGACTTGAGCATATCTAAAGATTTCAATGATTTAAAAGCAAGCTTAGTGGTTGACAATATTCTTGATAAAGCATTTGAATCTACCCTAGGCTACCCTGAACCAGGGAGAAGCATTAAGATGGTAGTAGAATATAAAATTTAATCGTCAAATTCCCAGATAATACCAAAAGATAGGAGACTGTTCATTGGATTGAATAGGTCAGAATTATTCAAAGAATAGTTTCCATCGATTGGCAGTCGATCAAGTGCATTCTTTAGTCGAATAGTTAAGATAACATCTGCAATAGATACATTTAAGTCTAATCCAACATTATAGCTCTCATCGTAAGATATATGATTATGAGATATTGGAATATTTCTAAAGTAATCAAAAGAATATCCGGAATCATTTTTAGATAAATATCTCAAAGATAGCTTTCCATCTATGCCAAGCTTTTGATTAACAAATGATGTCTTGAAATAATAATTTAAATCTAAGATATCAGATCTATTAGAGCTAATTAAACTGTCATAGAAATTATGATAATACACAATATCAACCCTACTGTCTTTGAATGGTAGTATAACTTTTGTTTTCAGCGAAAGCATATCATCTGAGAAAGAAAAATATCCATCGAAGTCAGCTATTTCTATATCTGATAAGTATTGTGCTTGAAGATTATTAGCTCTTACAAAATTCAGATCTAAATCAACAACAAATAAGCGATAGCTTAAAATCAATGAATCCCAATTCTGTACCTTTTCATGATCTTTGGGGTGATATAAATATTCTTCAAATTGTTGAGACCTATCAAATAAAACCATATTAGACTTATTCTTTCTAGACATATATAGCCCAAGTGTACCAAATTTAGCTTCATAGCTAATATTAGGAACTACTTTATCTGCTATGTAATCAATACCGTATGTAAAATCTCCAAAACTAAATTCATTGCTATTAGATAGTTGTAATATATTTCTACTATACCCCTCTTGGTTGTTATGATCAAAATAATAGGCGTTATCAATAAAAGATGTTATTGATACATTTCTGCCATTTTTGGCACTAACATTGAATCGATTTCTATCAATATCAACTTCATGATTAATATTATATTGGGTAATAACTCTATCGGTATATTTATTAATATGATTCAGTTCAAAATTATATGACCAACTATCTACATTAAGAATACTTCCTGCTGTAAATGACAAGAAATCAGAGAACTCTTTATTGGTAATACCTTCTAAGATTACATCTGAATTCACATCAAAAAAAAATTTTGAATCTTCTCTGAAATACCCTACAGAAAAATATAAATTACCATTGGATAGATTAGTCGTATAATCGACCTTATAAAATAAACTCAGCGGACTACTATCTTGATCAGCAAACTCAGCATAAGTTCCAAAAAAACTCTTCTTCATTGCCGTAAATTGGAGATCACTTTTTTCGGAATGCTTTTTTAGTCCAATATTTAATTTGTTAAAACCATAATCTCCAAATTCATACTGGAACTTACTTTTGACATAAACAGAATCAGTCGGCATATTATCGAAATTGAAAGAAGAGAATTTGTTCTTAAAATATGTAGACGATCTATCGATAAATAAATCATCAAATTTTTTATCGTTATTCCAAACAACCTGATTATTATCTAAAACAACTCCAAATTGATCTGATAGATCATAGCTAATATGGCTTTGTCCAAATAATATAGATATAGTTAAAAAATAAACTGCACTAAACTTATTAGTCATTTTTTGCTCATAACATTAACCTGTGAATCCATATAGTTAATTGTATGCAATAAAACGGCTTCTAAAGTTTGAGGTTCAACAGGGCTTTGCCATTCTTTTCTACCTTGGTAAGATAGGATTAGATGCTCTAATCTTACTTTATCTTGATCTGGAAAGCGTTTTACTTTTCTGATATAGTTATTAACAACGTCTCTTGAAAGTATAGCATTTCCTACCAATCGTCTTTCATTTGATTTTACTTGAGAAAATCCCATATTAATTGAATACAATTTTCCAATTTGATGCAAGCATGCTCCTGTTAAAAGTAAGTCTGTATCTACTTTATAATGCTTGCCTAAAATTTTAGAAATTTCAATTAATGAAACTGTTTGCTCAATTAATCCACTTTGATAATTATATTGATATGAAATACTAGCGGGATAAATCTGAAATTTCTGTTTATGATCTACTAATATTTTCTTTACTAATTTTTTTAAGTGAATTTTAGATATCAGATCAATCTCTTTGTTCAGATCAATCCATAACTGCTTTGCATTTTTTCTTGAACTTGGTATTAGGTCCGATGAACTAAATCCATATTTTGCATATTTCTCAATAGATGCTCTTGTGATATTCTTTATTTTAATAAAAATACTATCACCGTACTTATAAGTACTTCCCTTTATAGCAACAGGATTACCTATATCAAATTTTTTTGATAGCGATTCGACATTGTCCCAAATACGAGCCCTTATTATACCCGATTTATCTTGTAACAATAAATCAAGATATATAGAGCCGTCTTTTTTTCTTCTGGATTTTTTTTCTACACAAAGATAGAAGCCTTGGAGCTTCATTCCAGAAACTAGATTATCAATAAGAATAGATTTCATTTAAAAGCTAATTTTTAGAATGGTTACACTCAGAGCCGGTACAAACAGCAGATAGCTGATGGACTCTTTTTGTGACTTTAAGATTTAGATTTTTAGCAATCTTATCTTCAATTTTGGATATACTATTATCAAAGAACTCAAAAATTTCTCCACAATCTTGACATACAATATGGTCATGTTGTGGGCTAATAGATTTTTTATTATGCTCATATAAAAATCTACCGTCATCTAAAGTAAGTTTTTTTAATAAATCATGTTTTACAAAAACATCAATCGTTCTATATAAGGTTGCTCTTGAAACATTAATTTTTTTCTTTTGAAGACTTCCCAGAATAGTCTCAATATCTCTATGCTTATTTGTTCCAGATAGTTCATCCCAAATGTCTAAGCGTTGCTTTGTCGCTCTTAAACCTTCAGCTTTCAACACTGACTCAACCTCTACATGAAATCTACATGGTATTAAATTTTCCATAATTCAAATTACCTAATCTATCTTTTTTAGTCTAGCATATTTAACAATAAGCTTTTTTCTTAATCCACCAGAAAATTCAACGCCAACTTTCTGATTTTCTCCAGTCCCATTTAATACTAAAATTGTACCAACTCCAAAAAGATTATGTTGGACTTCATCGCCGACCTTAAAGTCGTCAAACTCTGTTACTGTTCTAGATATTTGAATTGTCTTCTTATTTCCAGAACGTACAATTCTTTTTGTATAAACTGTTTTGTATGGCTTAACCTTGATTACATCTTTGTCAATTTCATTTAAAAACTCAGATTGCACAAAAGATGATGTATTTAGTGCGCCAAATTTTCTTCTATATTTAGCATTCAATAAATACACTCTTTCCATCGCTCTTGTTACTGCAACATAAAATAGCCTTCTCTCTTCTTCTAACTGATCTATATCATCATCCATACGTATCAATGGAAATAAGCCTTGCTCAAGACCAGTAACAAATACTGTAGAAAATTCTAACCCTTTCGATCCATGAATAGTCATAAGTGTTACAGAATTTTTCTTATCATCCCAATCATCTAAATCGGTATAAAGTGATATTTCTTGTAAAAACTCTTTTAGACTACCATTTGATTTTTCTGCAAAACGATCAATACTTAATTTTAATTCTTGAATATTATTATAGCGATCTTGTTCTGCAGGATTATTTTTATAGTAATTTTCGATATTAAATTCTTCCAATAAAGTGCGTAAAAGTTCTTTGCAGTCTAATGTATCTAATAGATCATGAAATTTATTAATTGATAGGTAAAAATTTTCAATTGAATCTTGTTGTTTCCCTCTCAATTTTATATCTCTACAAGACTTTAAGCTGTCAAATAATGAAATTCCTTTTTCTAGGCCTAAATCATTGAAAATTTTAATAGATTTTTCGCCAATCCCTCTAACTGGAAAATTGATAATTCTTTTCAATGCAATATTATCATTTGGATTACATACTAAGGTTAGATAAGCAAGTACATCCTTTACTTCTTTTCTATCATAAAATTTAGTACCTCCTACAATATTATATGGAAGGCCTTCTCTCATCATTGTCTGTTCAAGCATTCTAGATTGTGCATTGGTGCGATATAATACAGCAAAGTCTTTAAATGCGCCTTTATTGATTTTGATTTCTGTTTTTATAGAATCGCATATTGCATTAGCCTCATCTTCATCGCTTCCAGTAGAAATAAGTGAAATTTTTTCTCCCAAACCTTTTGTAGCAACTAATTTCTTCTCGGCTCTATTAGTATTATTAGAAACTACAGACCAGGCTCCATCAAGGATGCGTTGAGTAGATCTATAATTTTTCTCTAACTTGACTTCGATAGCTTTTGGAAACGTATCTTTAAAGTTTGTAAGAATATTATCAATATTTGCTCCTCTCCATCCATAAATAGATTGATCATCATCGCCTACAACTGTGATATTTTGATGTTTACCGCCTAACAGACTGATTAAGTCAAATTGAGGAGAATTAGTATCTTGAAATTCGTCTACTAATATATATTGCCATGATTTTTGATATTGCTTCAATAAGGAATCATTTTCTTTGAATAACTTAATAGGCATTCCGATTAAATCGTTAAAGTCTACAGCATTATTTGATAGCAATAATTCTGAATATCTTTTATATACTTCTGAAATTTTTTCATCTTCAAAGCTATTTGCTTTTGATTCTACTTCTTTTACTGTCATTGAAGCATTTTTGAATTTATCAAGCTGCGAACGTAGGAAATTGATATTCAATTCTTTGAATTCTGCAATATTCAACTGATCTACTACTTCTTTTAGCAAAGATTTTTGATCAGAGACATCGTAGATAGTAAAATCGCTATTATACTTATCATTTAAATAGCTAATATGTTTTCTTAAAATTCTCGCTCCAATTGAATGGAATGTTCCAACATTTACACCATCACAATTGATACTATCCTTAATACGTTCTTTCATTTCAGCTGCAGCTTTATTAGTGAATGTCAGCGCTAAAATCTGATTGGGATGATAAATTTTATCCTTAATCAAATGCCATATTTTATAAGTTAAAACTCGTGTCTTTCCACTTCCAGCGCCTGCAAAAACAAGTACGGGGTGCTTAACAGTCTTTACTGCTTTAAGCTGTTGAGTATTTAAGTCAGTTAATTTCATCTATTTTCTCTTTTATACTGTTTGTATAGCTTCTTTGCTTTCAAATGATCTTGTTGATTTGTGGTAAACACATGAGAGCCATCACCTTGTGCTACAAAATATAAATAATCTGTACTAGCAGGATACAATGCTGCTCTAATTGATTCTAACCCAGGATTATTAATAGGCCCAGGTGGTAACCCGTAATTCAAATATGTATTATAAGGAGATACGCGTTTTAGGTCTCTAAGACTTAATGCTTTTGGATTGCCCGGTATTAAATATTGTATAGTTGGATCTGCTTGTAATTTCATTCTTTTTTTTAGTCGATTGTGATAGACAGAAGATATAATAGCTCTCTCTCTATCTAGCAAAGCTTCTCCTTCTATAATCGACGCCAAAGTTACAACCTCATGTACCGTAAATCCTAGTTCATTTGTGCGTTCTATAAATGTTTTATTAAAGTTCTTCCAAAACTCATCAATCATCGTGACTAAAACCTTACGACTGCTTGTTCCTTCAAAAAAATAATATGTATCTGGAAAAAGATATCCTTCCAAAGAAGATGCCTTAATATCAAATTCTTTTATAAATATCAGATCTTTGAATAGTACACTATAATCATAAGATGCATCAAATAGCATATTTGCATTTAGGAATATTTGCTCAGATGACGATCCCTCTGGAATCGTTAATTTTAGCCTAATTGGACCATCCTTAAAAATTGTATCAATAACATTTCTATTGCTTATTTTACCTTGAACAACAAAAGTTCCAACTGGAATTTTATTAGATAGTCCGAGGAAATAAACTCTATACTTAAAAAAAGATTTGTTATAAATAATATCTTTTTCATATAGAAGATTTGTTACTTTATTAAGCGACATTCCTTTTTCAATCACAAAAATTGTTTTATCTATATTTCTGTTTGAAGTAAAAAATATACTTGCTCCAACAAGACATATTGTTAAAAAAAGACCAAATACTGAATCGCGATTATTATTATTATTGGCTGCCATAAAGAAGCAGAAATTAATTCTTTTATAGGCTGAAATCAATTGTAAGGAATTATATTTTTTGGAAACTAGCTAGAAGAAATTTAACTTAAGGTAAATGACTAGCAAAAATAAACAATCAATCAACTTTAAGTGGCCATATAAAACTAAAAATTATGTTTTGTTTGGAGCCGGAGTTTTCGTTATAATTGTGGGTTATTTGACAATGTATTTAGGAGAAGTTGATAGCTTTCAAAGTTTAGTCATTTCTCCCTTGCTTTTATTAATCGGGTATTTAGTTCTTATTCCATACGCATTATTATATAAATAAATAATTTGGGGTAGTAGTTCAGCTGGTTAGAACGCCGGCCTGTCAAGCCGGAGGTCGCGGGTTCGAGTCCCGTCTATCCCGCAAATACAAGCAATGAATACACCAAAGAGGAGCTTTGATAGTTCCTTTTTTTTATGAAAAAAATAAAATGAAGAATATCTATCAAATTGGAGCTGGGATGGTTGGAAGTGCAATGGCTGCCGATCTTTCAAAAAATCATAATCTTTTTTTAGCAGACTATGATCTTAATGCTCTTGAAGCAATTCAATCTAAAAATCCTCATATTCATATATTCCAGTTAGATGTTACTGATGAGGAATCACTTTCTAAGTGGATTCAGCCAGCTGAAATTGTATTATTAGCAGTGCCTGGCTTTTTGGGCTATAATGCACTAAAGACTATTATTAATAATGGGAAGGATGTTGTAGACATATCTTTCTCTCCAGAAAATGTATTAGATCTTAATTCCCTTGCAAAAGAAAAAGGAGTTACCGTTATTGTTGATGCTGGGGTTGCCCCTGGAATTCCTAATTATTTATTAGGCTATTGGGATGCACAATTAAATATTGAATCATTCGAGTACTATGTTGGCGGACTCCCTAAAAATCCACAACCTCCATTTAACTATAAAGCTCCCTTCTCTCCAATAGATGTTATTGAAGAGTATACGCGTCCTGCAAGAATGTTGATAGATCATGAAGTAATTACTGAGCCTGCTTTATCTGATATTGAAATAATGGAATTAGAAGATGCTGGTCAATTAGAAGCATTTAATACGGATGGATTGCGTTCCTTGCTATCCACAATGAACCATATTCCAAACCTAAAAGAAAAAACGTTGCGCTATCCTGGCCATGCAGCATTGATGCTAGATTATAGAAATAAAGGCTTATTTAGTGATAAAAAAATTGCTGAAACATCTAAAAAATTGTTTGAATTATGGAAGTTGGATGAGAATGAAATAGAATTTACTGTGCTTGATATCATTATTAAAGGTGAGATGAAAATAATCAGTTATCATCTATATGATGAATTTGATTTAAATAGCCGAACCTCTTCTATGGCAAGAACTACAGGATATACTGCGACTGCTAGTATCAATTTAATCTTAGAGAATTTATGGAATGCGCATGGGGTCTTTGCTCCTGAAATGGTAGGTGTAAAACCTGAATGCATGCAATTTATCCTACAATATTTAGATCAAAGAAATGTAATAATTTCAGAAAAAACTGCCTGATCTAAATAGTTTTATGGACTAAGTGGTAATTATTATTGTAGATTTGTGACCTATGCTAAAAAAACTCCTATCATTATTTTTAATTTTATTAATTAGTTGCGGCGGAGGCGGAGGCGGAAGCGGCGATGGCGATGGCGGCGGAACAGGACCTACTGATCCAGCTCCAGTAGCAATTTTTACAGGATCTCCACTATCGGGACCTGTACCTTTAACAGTTGGATTCTTATCTGGATCTACTAATGCAACGACTACTGCATGGGATTTTGACAATGACGGATCTCCAGACGCATCAGGTACTTCTGTATCATATACATATAATAATACAGGCACCTACTCTGTTTCATTAACTGTTACAGGAACCGGAGGAACTGACACTACAACAAAGACTAATTATATTACAGTGAATGCAGTTGCACCAACTGCAGCATTTTTTGGAGCACCTACATCAGGAACTCCTGAATTACGTGTTCAGTTTACAAATACATCATCCCAATATACTCAATCCAGTTGGAACTTTGGTGATGGAACAACTAGTACCGACGATTCACCGATTCATACCTACACTAGCGCAGGAAGCTATGATGTGTCATTAAGCGTAACTGGTGAAGGCGGATCTAACACTGCTAATGCATCAGCTTATGTAACATTGACCGATATTGCAACTCCAGCAATGATTTTAGATTCAAAATATACGGACACTTCTACGGGAGCTAGCGTTTCATTAGATATAAAAGTATTGGGTGTAACCGGTCTTGCTGCGGCTCAAGCAAAATTAATTTATGATGCAAGTGCAGTAACTATTGGCGATGTCACTGCAGGAGATTTTTTACAAGGAAATACTGATCCATTATTTATTGTTACTAAAGATGAAAGTAATGGAGAGGTACTAATTTATACATCTTCATTATCTAGCGATCAACCAACTTCTGATGGAGACGGTGTGATTGCTACGGTAAACTTTACAGTGAATGGATCAACAAATACAAATATTAATTTTGACGGCGCTGATACTATTATGTTAGATGTGGATGGTGCAAACATTACAGTTAACGGATTAGAAAATGGATACTTAATACTGGAATAACACTATGAAAAAACTAAATTACATCATTGCTTTTACTATGGTTGGACTTATTGGGTTTCAGCCAGTTAAACAAAATATTACGAATTATTTAAGTGAACAAAATCGCTTAACGCAAGAAGCATTTATCAATGACTTCCTTTCTAAAAGACAGACTGTATCTTATAAAGATAGTAAAAAATTACCTAAAGCATTACGTCCAGACTTAAAAGGTGCGCATGATTATCTTATGATGTATGACCCAAACACAGGAACTATTCCAACAGAACGTATATTAGATGCTGTAGAATTTGCAGAACAAAAACGTATGAGTCTTTCTTATGAAAAAAGAATGACCGAAGTAAATTGGGTTGAAAGAGGTCCTAATACTATTGGAGGTAGAACTAGAGCAATCCTTCTTGATCCTAACGATTCTACAAACAAAAAATTATGGGCTGCAGGAGTTACCGGAGGATTATGGTATACAAATGATATTACATCTGGCAATCCAACATGGAATTCAGTAGATGGCACATGGGGTAATCTAGCAGTTGGTAGCATTAACTCAGATCCCAATGATAGTAATACAATGTATGTTGGTACTGGAGAAAGAATGGGAATTTTTTCAACATCTAGTCGTGGATTAGGTATGTGGAAAACAACAGATGGTGGTTCTACTTGGAGTCACTTAACTGCTACTGAAAATTTTAATTATGTGACTGATATCATTGTTAGAAACGAATCGGGTACAAGTGTTGTTTATGCTGGAGTTGGTGGACATTATTATGAAGGTAAATGGCATGGATCTGCTAATACTGGTTTATGGAGATCTGCTGATGGCGGTGCTACATGGACACAAGTAATGGATACAGCTTCTACGGATGGAGATGCATATGAAATCATGGACTTAGATATGGGAAGTGATAATAGAATTTGGGCAGCATCTCGAACAAATGTTTATGGTAATGGTGGTGGTGATATTTTTTATTCTGATGATGGTACGAACTGGACAAAAATTAGTTTAGGATTTATCGGTTCAGCAAACAGAACTATTATTGCAGTCGCTCCTTCTGATCCAAATACTGTGTATGGTATGATTGCCAGCAGTGATACTAGAAAAATTAACTGGATTGTGAAAACAACAGACAGTGGTGCAAATTGGACTACCTATACTTATGGAGGTAGCGATCCTTTTCCTGTAGATTCTAATGGAAATGTTTTAGGAGATGCTAATGGACAAGCTGGATACGACTTAAGTTTAGGGGTTGATCCAAATGATCCAAATACAGTTTTTGCTGGGGAGTTAGATATTTTTAAAACTACTGACGCTGGAGCAAGCTGGACGCAAGTAACAGGTGGTGGTTCAGGAACTGCATCAATGCATGTTGATCAACAAAATCTAAAAACAATTACAAGTAATGAGGTTATCTTTTCTAATGATGGTGGTATCTATTATACAAGTGATGCAGGAGTAACTGTATCAAATAGAAATACTGGTTATAATGTTAGTCAATTCTATTCTGTTGCATTGCATCCCGATGCAGGTAGTCAGTATGTAATGGGTGGAACTCAAGATAATGGTACTTGGACAATCCAAGGAACAGGTATTCAAAGCGGTAGTGCTAAAGTTGGTGGAGATGGTGCATATACTCATATCGATCAACTTGATCCAAATTATCAATTTACTGCAACAACATATAATAGTATTTATAGAAGTACTAATGGAGGATCAAGCTTCTCCTTGTACGCAAATCATGAGGCAGCTGATGGAAGTGATACAGGCTTCTTTATTAATCCATCTACAATTGACCCTACTAGTCAAACATTTTATTCTGCTGTAGATGCTAGCACAATTTTAAGATTAAATAATTATTCTACTTTAGCTGACAAAACATTGATGAGCATATCTCTAGGTTCTACTGCATCAGCCTTTAAGATGTCGCCTCATACCGATGGAGTTCTTTTTGTTGGAACCTCATCTGGAAGAATTTTCAAAATTACTGATGCGCATACAAGTAGTTATACTGCTACCGATATTAGCGGATCTAATGTTAGTGGATATATTGCATCAATTGATATTGGAAAAGATGACAACCAAATATTAGTTACTGTATCAAATTATGGAGTGCCTTCAGTTTGGGAAACAATAGGTGGTGGTGGAGCCAATGGATGGATCGATGTTGAAGGTGATCTTGCTGATATGCCTATTCGTTGGGGATTATATAATCCAAATAATTATAACCAGGTAATCTTAGCTACTGAACTTGGAACATGGGTTTCTGATGATATTTCTGTTTCAAACCCTACATGGAATCCATCAAATGATGGTTTAGCAAATGTCAGAACTGATATGTTAGTAAGAAGATCATCTGATAATGCATTAGCCGCTGGAACTCATGGGAGAGGATTATTTTATTCTACAGGGTTTACTTCTACAGCACCATTAAGTGCTGCATATACTCCAGATAAAACTTCAGGTGTATTTCCACTGACAGTACAATTTACTGACAGATCAACAGGAGCACCTACTTCATGGGCTTGGGATTTTGGAGACGGATCTACAAGTGCCGAACAATCTCCATCACATATATATACTTCCTCAGGACAGTATAATGTTGGTTTAACTGTATCTGACGGATCAAATTCTGATGTAGTAACAAAAAACAATATTATTTGGGCAACAGCTCAACAAGACATTTTATGGGAAGAAGGATTTGAAACTAACCCATATGGTTGGGCTGATGGTAGAAGAGATGTCCATGCATTTCGTACTATAAACAGTAATGGTGATGCAGATGCATTCTCTTGGTGGTATTATACTGCAGGATACGGTGCTGCAGATGGTAGTCACTGGATGACTGGCTTAGGTAATGCTGGTTCTGGCGCTGCTGATGATTGGTTGATTAGTCCAGAGCTATGGCTAAGACCAGGTACAGACAATATTTTGAGTTTTTATAGTAATATGAATGATGGAAGTATAACAGAAATTTATGATGTATTATTATCTACATCTGGAGGAACTGCAATTACAGACTTTACGGTAACACTTGCTAATATGGAAGACACTGCAAGCACATGGACTCAACAAACTTACGATTTAAGTCAGTATGCTGGTACAAAAGTACGTGTTGCAATTCATATAACAACATCTAATCAAAATTATTCTTTCTGGGATAATTTCACATTAACTGCCGGACAATTAAATTCGAGTGGTGCTCCACTTGCTCCGCAAGGAGTATCTGCTGAAGCAGAACTAGTTTATGATGCAGCAAATGATTCATGGGATCCTAGTGACGATGGTGTAGCTATTTTCTGGAATAGAAATGGCGAATCAGACTTTGCTTCTTATAATGTATATGGTAGTTTAACAGATAATTTTACAGCGGGTAGTGGCAATCTCTTGGGACAAGGAGCACTTGGAAACATTGATTCTGAACACTTGGAACCTTCCCCTTCAACTAGTCCATGGCCTGATACAACATTTATATTTAGACAAACTTTTGGAGTCGATTCATTCTTACATGATGGATTAACTCAAGGCGATCAATGGTATTATAAAGTAGGTGCTGTTGATAATGATGGAAATGAAACTATTTCTAGTCAAGTTAGCTATCTATTAGACAGTGTTGGTCC
>JABHGE010000032.1:0-29187 GCA_018672235.1 Fidelibacterota bacterium
AGCTCGCAAGCATGTTCTTTTTAAAGAAATAAAATAAAAATAGCAAATAGGTGAGTAGCTCAATTGGTAGAGCATCGGTCTCCAAAACCGGGGGTTGCGGGTTCAATTCCTGCCTCACCTGCAAAAAGGGAAAAGTATGTTAAAAGCGGTAAAAGATTTTTTAAATCAAGTATACCTAGAAATGAATAAAGTTTCTTGGCCAACTTACTCTGAGTTAAGAGGATCGACCTATCTGATTATTATTTTTTTCTTAGGATTTGCATTGTTTTTATTTGGAGTTGATTGGGTAATTCAAAAATTAGTGAGAGTGTTATTATGAACTGGTATACTTTAAGAGTCATGTCAGGCAAAGAGGAAAAAATTAAAGATAAGATTTTCCGAGAGCTTGAATATGAAAAAGACATAGCGTCACATGTTGAGGAAATTTTAATACCAACAGAAAATGTGATAGACATGAAGAATGGAAAAAAGCAGGTAAAGAAAAAAGTATTTTTTCCTGGATACATTCTTTTAAATATGGAAATGAATAACATAACAAAATTTTTTATTGAAGGTATTGATGGTGTAATGAGTTTTGTAGGACCTAAAGGTAGCCCTCAGTCATTAAATGATTCTGAGATTAAAAGAATTGTTGGTTCTTTTGATGCAGATGATGATTCAGTAGAAGAAATGGAAGAAATGCCATTTAAAGTAGGAGATTCTGTCAAAGTTACTGATGGACCTTTCAAAGATTTCAATGGCCTTGTTCAAGAGATTAACGATAAAAACAGAATTAAAGTAAATGTCAATATTTTTGGTCGTCCGACCCCTATTGAATTAAGCTTTAATCAAATATTGATAGAGAACTAATAAAATGGCAACAAAAGAAAAAACAGGACTTATTAAATTACAAATTGCAGCTGGACAAGCAAATCCTGCTCCACCAGTTGGACCTGCTTTAGGTCAACATGGTGTAAACATTATGGATTTTTGTAATGCATTTAATGAATCCACAAAAGAATTACAAGGAATGTTAACTCCTGTTATTATAACAGTTTACAAAGATAGATCTTTTACTTTTGAAACAAAATCTCCACCAGCATCTACTTTGATTATGAAAGAATTAAATATGAAAAAAGGCTCTCAAGAACCAAATAAAGACAAGGTTGGTTCGATAACGATAGCTCAATGCAAAAAAATTGCTGAAATGAAAATGAAAGATTTAAATGCTCACACGCTAGATCATGCAGCTGAAATGATTGCTGGAACTGCTGTTAGTATGGGAATCGAGGTAAGCAGATGAAAAATACAAAATTTGCAAAATCAGTTTCAGAAAAATTAGATTATTCTAAGTCTTATGGTATAGATGAAGCAATGTCTTTACTTATGGGTCTTAAAAGAGCTGCTTTTGCTGAATCTGTTGATGTAGCATTTAATCTAGGAGTTGATCCTAGACATGCAGAAGAAAATATTAGATTAAGTCTAATTTTACCTCATGGTATTGGACGAAATGTTTCAGTTTTAGCTATAGTAAATTCTGAAAAAGAAGCCGAAGCAAAAGAAGCGGGAGCAGATTTTGTAGGAAATGAAGAATATCTTGAAAAAATAAAATCAGGATGGACTGACGTTGATAAGATAGTAGTTACTCCAGATTTAATGGGACAATTAGGAAAGCTAGGTAAGGTATTAGGGCCTAAAGGTTTAATGCCAAATCCTAAATCTGGAACAGTAACAAACGATATAGCCAAAGCAATTAAAGAATTAAAAGCGGGTAAACTTGATGCTAGAGTAGAGAAAAATGGAATTTTACAATCTTCTATAGGTAAAACATCTTTTTCTGAACAAGAGTTGAAAGAAAATTTTGAAACTCTTCGCTCTGCTTTAATGTCTGCGAAGCCGAATTCTTTTAAAGGTAAATATTTGAATTCAATTAGTATATCCTCGACACTAGGTCCAGGAATTAAGATAGGAACGGAATAATTATGCCAAGTACTAAAAATGTAGATGCAGTAAAAAGATTGAGCGAAAAGCTAAGTAAGGCTAAGGCAGTATACTTTACTGAATATTCAGGATTGGATGTTGTTAGTATTACTCAACTAAGAAAAGAATTTGTGATGAAAGATATAGAATTCACAATAGCAAAAAATACTTTAATTAAACTAGCTGCAAAAGAGGCAGGAATGTCAGGTATTGATGAATTCTTAAAAGGACCAACAGCAATGGCTGTTAGTTATCAAGACCCAACTGATCCAGCGCAAATAATTAAAGATTTTTTAAAAGATTTTGATAAGCCTTCAGTAAAAGGTATGATTTTAGATGGAGAGGTATTCGAAGCAAATGAGTTTGAAAGAATAGCCAATCTCCCTTCAAAGAATCAGCTTTTATCTAAATTGGTTGGAATGTTAAATTCCCCGATGGCAAAACTGAGCAGTACTTTAGGAAGTCCTGTTTCTGGCTTATTAGGAGCACTTGAACAATTAAACTCAAAGAAAGGTAGTTAAAATGAGCACTAAAAGAGAAGATGTTTTACAGTATTTAGAAGAAGCTAATATGATAGAGATATCTGAGCTTGTAAAAGATATTGAAGAGAAGTTTGGCGTAACAGCTGCTGTACCTGTTGCCGCAGTCGCAGGAGCGGCTGGTGGAGATACTGCTGAAGCTGCTGAAAAAAGTGATTTTAATGTAGTCGTAACGGCTGCTGGTCAATCAAAAATCGCTGTGATTAAAGTTGTTAGAGAGATAACTAGTTTAGGACTTAAGGAAGCTAAAGAGTTGGTTGATTCTGCTCCTAAGGCTGTGAAAGAAGGCGTTTCTAAAGATGAGGCAGAAGGTTTGAAGTCTCAACTTGAAGAAGCCGGAGCTACAGTAGAATTACAATAATATAATTAAATATATTAATTAACCAATTTTTTGGAGGAATAGCTATCTTGAATTTAGATAAGTTGAATACTAGACATAGTTTTGAAAAAATAATAACAGACGTAGAGCTACCAAATCTTCTCGATTTACAGGTAGGTTCTTTTCATGACTTTTTGCAGGAAGATGTGAAGCCAAAAGACAGAATAATGTTTGGCTTGCATGAAGCATTTGCTTCAATTTTTCCTTTACAGGATAATCATGAAAATTATATACTTGAATACAAGAGCTATACGATTGGAAAACCTAGGTATACTCCAAGGGAATGTTCAGATCGTGGCATTACTTATAATGTCCCTCTCAGCGTAAAATTACGTCTAAAAATTACAGACGAAAAAGATAAAAAGAAGTTTGCTCAAGTCATAGATCAAGATGTTTACTTTGGTAACATGCCATATATGACAGGTAAAGGTACTTTTATCATTAATGGAGCAGAGAGAACAGTTGTAACTCAATTACAAAGATCTCCAGGCGCTTTCTTTGATCAAAAATTTCATCCAAATGGCGCGAAGCTTTTTAATGCTAGAATTATCCCAATTAGAGGATCTTGGATTGATTTTACAACAGATATCAATGATATTTTATTTACTATCATCGATAGAAAGAGAAAGTTTCCAGCAACTTTACTATTAAGATCTTTAGGATTTAGTTCAGATGAAGATATTTATAATGCATTTGACCTAGTCCTTGAAATGGATCCATCTAAGATTAAAGCAGATGATTTGACTGACTATATTACTGTTGAAGATACAATAGATATGGAAACAGGTGAATTAGTAGTTGAGGGTGGAAAAGAGTTAAATGAAACTATCGTTAGTGCTTTAAAAAATAATAAGACAAAGAAAGTCAAACTTGTTGATGTAAGAAATAATATCGATAGCATGATGATATATAATACTATCAAAAAAGATCCCACAAAATCTACAGAAGAAGCTTTGTTAAAAGTTTACTATCTGTTAAGAGGTAGTGATGCGCCTAGCCCTGAATCTGCTCAAAAATTTATCGATAGAATGTTCTTTTCTCCTAAAAAATATGATTTAGGACAAGTAGGAAGATATCGTTTAGATAAGCAGTTTAACTTAGATAATAAGGGGAAAGATCCTGTTTTAACGCATGACGACTTCCTTATTACTGTGAAATATTTAATTTTAATGAGAAAAGGTATGAAGTCTCCTGATGATATTGATCATCTAGGAAATAGAAGAGTAAGAACTGTGGGCGAACAGCTTAAGGTTCAGTTTAATTCAGCTTTAGCTAGAATGGTAAGAACTGTATATGAGAGAATGAATTTGAGAGAACAAGAGACAATTACTCCTCAAGATTTAATCAATTCAAGATTAGTAACTACTGTGATTAATACATTCTTTGGAACTAGTCAATTATCTCAATTTGGAGACCAAACAAATCCTTTAGCAGAAATTACTCATAAAAGAAGAATTTCTTCTCTTGGACCCGGTGGTCTTTCAAGAGAAAGAGCTGGTTTTGAAGTTAGAGATGTTCACTACACTCACTACGGAAGACTGTGTCCAATCGAAACTCCTGAGGGTCCAAACATTGGTTTGATATCGTCACTTGCTTTGATGGCAAAAATTAATAGGCATGGATTTATTGAAGCTCCTTATAGGGTTGTAGATAATCTAGTTGTAACAGAAGAAACCAAATATCTATCAGCTGACGATGAAGATAGAGCCAATATTGCTCAATCAGGATTAAGTGTTGATAGTGCAAATAAAATAAGTGAACCAAAAGTAAGAGTGAGATCTAAAGGAGATTTTCCTATTGTAGATCCAGAACATGTTGCATTTACTGATATTGTACCAAATCAAATTTTAAGTGTTGCAGCTGCTTTAATTCCATTTGTTGAACACGATGATGCCAATAGAGCATTAATGGGTTCAAATATGCAACGTCAATCTGTGCCACTGTTGAAAACAGAAGCACCTATTGTAGCTACCGGTATGGAAAGAAAGGTTGCGAGAGACTCTCAATCAGTGCTTCTTTCACCTGTATCAGGGACCGTTATGCATGTTGATTCGAATAAAATTATTGTCAAAGACAACAATTATCCTGATAGTACAGTGTTAAAGAAAAATGCAAATCTTCGTACTATAGACCTAATTAAATATGCTAGATCTAATCAGAATACGTGCTATAATCAAAAAGTTATTGTTAGTGAAGGCGATAAAGTCGAAAAAGGACAAGTTATTGCTGATGGAGCTTCTACTGAAAATGGCGAATTAGCTTTAGGTAAGAATGTCTTAGTAGCGCTTATGCCTTGGAATGGATATAATTTTGAGGATGCTATCGTTATCAATGAAAGGCTTGTAAGAGATGATGTATTTACTTCTATCCATGTAAATGAAATTGAGCTAGAAGTACGAGACACAAAAAGAGGAGAAGAAGAATTAACTCCTGAAATTCCTAATGTAAGCGAAGAGGCAACTTCTCAATTAGACGAAGATGGTCTTATTCGAGTAGGGGCTATTGTGAACGAGGACGATATATTGATTGGTAAAGTAACTCCTAAAGGTGAAACAGATCCATCTCCAGAAGAAAAGCTCCTTAGAGCAATTTTTGGAGAAAAAGCAGGAGATGTTAAAGACGCTTCTAAGAAAGCTGAGCCTGGAGTAAAAGGTGTAGTAATCAAAACCAATCTTTACGAAAAAACATCAAAAAAATCTAGAGCAGAAGTAAATGAACAGATTAAAGAATTACAGAAGAATAAAAGGGAAGAAGAAAGAGCTCTAAGAGTTACCAGAGACAATCTTCTTAAATCTGTTCTTAGCGATAAAATTACTCTTGGAATAAAAGCTGATAGAGATGGAAAAGTTCTTGTAAAAAAAGGAACCAAATTAACATTAAAGAAATTAGATGGCTTTAATTTTGAGTTATTTTCTACGGAAGATGCGTGGATTTCAGGTGAAAAGACATGGGAGAAACTATTAAATATTCTCAGCGCTTTTACTGATACTCTTACTACTCTTGATACAGAATTAGAATCAGCTATTTTTAAACTTAAAGAAGGCGACCAACTTCAACCTGGTATTTTAAAGCTAGCTAAAGTGTATGTAGCTAATAAGAGAAAGGTATCTATTGGAGATAAGATGGCTGGTAGGCATGGTAATAAAGGTGTAATTGCAACAATTGTACCTGAAGAAAATATGCCTTACTTAGAAGACGGTACACCAGTGGATATTTGTTTAAATCCTTTAGGTGTTCCTTCTAGAATGAATCTAGGTCAGTTATATGAGACTATGTTAGGATGGGCAGGAAAAAAACTCGATGAAAAATACGAGACTCCAGTTTTCAATGGCGCAACACCTCAAGAGGTAGCTGCAAAAATGAAAGAAGCTGGATTGCCAGATACTGGTAAAGTCACATTATATGACGGTCTTACAGGAGAAAAAATTGACAATCCGGTATTAGTTGGTTACATGTATATTTTAAAATTATTCCATATGGTTGATGATAAAATGCATGCTAGATCGACTGGTCCGTATTCACTAGTTACTCAGCAACCCCTAGGCGGAAAAGCGCAATTTGGTGGACAAAGATTTGGTGAGATGGAAGTCTGGGCACTTCAAGCTTATGGTGCCGCACATACGTTAAGAGAAATCTTGACTATCAAATCAGATGACATTGAAGGTAGATCAAAAACCTATAGCGCGCTTGTAAAGGGAGAAGATTTACCTGATCCAACAACTCCAGAAGCTTTCAATGTATTTATGAAAGAAATTCAAGGTCTTGGACTAGACATAACTTTAGATTAAAGGGAAAAAAATAAAAATGACGTATAAAGCAAATAATAGTATTTCACTTAAACTAGCTTCACCTGAGAAGATTCTTGAAGGATCTTTTGGCGAGGTTTTAAAACCTGAAACAATTAACTATCGCTCATATAAGCCAGAAAAAGATGGCTTATTCTGTGAAAAAATCTTTGGACCTGTAAAGGATTTTGAATGTCATTGCGGTAAATATAAAGGTATCAGATATAGAGGTATTATATGCGATAGATGTGGAGTTGAAGTAACTACGAAAAAAGTGCGTAGAAATAGAATGGGTCATATTACTTTGGCTGTACCAGTTGTACATATTTGGTTCCTAAAATCAATACCTAGTAAGCTGAGTTATATACTAGGTAAAAGTGCAAAGCAGTTAGAAAGTGTAATTTATTATGAAAATTATCTAATAATCAATCCAGGTAAAAGTGATTACAAAAGATTTGATTTGATAGATGAGGAAGAATATCTAAAGCTAGAGGAAGAATTTGGTTATGAAGCCTCTTCACAAGAAGAAAGAGAAGAAGAATCTCATTTCTATGCAGCTATGGGTGGCGAAGCGATTAAAGATGGATTAGCTGAAATGGACTTATTAGAGCTTAAAAGAGACTTAGAGCTGATTGGCTCTACATCAAATTCAAAGCAAAAAAGAGAAGATGCTCTAAAAAGATTAAAAGTAGTAAAAGATTTTGCTAGAGATAGGAATAATAAGCCTGAATGGATGATTGTTTCAATTTTACCTGTTATGCCTCCAGAGTTAAGACCTTTAGTTCCTTTAGAAGGTGGAAGATTTGCAGCTAGTGATTTAAACGACCTTTATAGAAGAATTATCATTAGAAATAATCGTTTAAAACAATTAATGGATATCCAAGCTCCAGAAGTAATTCTTAGAAATGAAAAAAGAATGTTACAGGAGTCTGTTGATGCTCTTTTTGATAATACAAAAAGAAAAACTGCTATAAGAAGTGGATCTAAAAGGCCTCTAAAATCTATATCAGATATGTTAAGAGGTAAGCAAGGTAGATTTAGACAAAACTTACTAGGTAAGAGAGTTGACTATTCTGGTAGATCTGTTATTGTTGTTGGTCCAGAATTAAAAATGACAGAGTGCGGTATTCCAAAAAATATGGCACTAGAACTCTTTAAACCTCACTTGATAAGAGAATTGATTAGAAGAGACTTAGCTGCAACTCCTAGAAGTGCTAAGCTAATGATTGAGAATAAAGAGTCATTTGTATATGAAATTTTAGAGAATGTAGTAAAAGACCATCCTGTAATGCTAAATAGAGCTCCAACCTTGCATAGGTTGGGAATTATAGCTTTCCAACCAATATTGATTGATGGTAAAGCAATTAGAGTACACCCTCTTGTTTGTTCTGCATTTAATGCTGACTTTGATGGTGACCAAATGGCGGTTCATGTACCTTTGTCTATTCCAGCTCAGTTAGAAGCTAGAGTTCTAATGATGGCTAGTCAAAATGTATTACATCCTGCAAGTGGAAAACCAATTACAGTACCTTCCCAAGATATGATTCTTGGTTGTTATTATTTAACAAGAAAGAGAACTAAGCAATTAGGTGAAGGAAAAAACTTTGGATCTATCGATGAAGTAAAGATAGCATATGAGAATAAAAAAGTTGGACTTCACGCAATTGTTAACGTTAGACATAACGGAGAGTGGCATAAAGATACAACTGCTGGTCGTGCTATGTTTAATGCTATTATTCCAGATGAATTAGGTTATTATGATGAAATAATTTCTAAGAAGAAATTAAGTTTTATCATTGGTGAATCTTTCGTAAAAGCTGGAAATCATAAAACTGTAACACTACTAGACGATCTTAAAGATATTGGATTTAAAACAGCTACTAAGAGTGGAATATCAATTTCTATTAGCGATATTATTATACCAGATAAAAAACATGACATTATATCTGCGGCTGAAAAAGAAGTAGATAAAATTCAACAAAGATTCAATCGACATATTTTAACAGAAGGTGAAAGATATAATAAAGTTATTGACGTATGGACAAAAGCAACAAGTGATGTAGCTGCCGAAATGATGAGAGGCTTACAATCTGATGATGAAGGATTTAATTCTGTCTATATGATGGCTGACTCTGGAGCTAGAGGTAGTGGAGACCAAATAAAGCAGTTAGCTGGTATGAGAGGTCTAATGGCAAAACCAAGAAAATCTATGGTCGGTGGTGGAGAAATTATAGAAAGTCCAATTCAGTCTAACTTTAAAGAAGGTCTGTCTGTAATGGAATATTTCATCTCTACTCATGGAGCAAGAAAAGGTTTAGCTGATACTGCGCTAAAAACAGCAGATGCTGGATATCTAACTAGAAGATTAGTTGATGTAGCACAAGATGTAGTAATATCAGAATTTGACTGCAAAACCATTAATGGAATTGTAGTTTCAGATTTAAAAGAGGGAGAAGAAGTAGTAGAGTCTCTATCTGAAAGAATTCTTGGTAGAACTTCATCTGAAAAGATTGTTATTGACGGTAAAACTATCCTGAAAGCAGGAGAGGTTTTTGATGAGGAAAAAGCTGAATTTATTACATCAAATAATATTAATAGCATTAAGATTAAATCTATACTGACATGTGAATCTAGAAGAGGTGTATGTGCAAAATGTTATGGCTGGGATTTAACAAGAAGAGAACTTGTAACAATTGGTAGTGCTGTAGGTATTATCGCAGCTCAAAGTATTGGAGAACCTGGTACTCAGTTGACTCTAAGAACTTTCCATATTGGAGGAACAGCAACTAGAATTGTTGAAGAGTCAGATATGAAATCTAAGCATAATGGTATAGCAAAGTTTAATGAAGATTATCAATCTGCTAATACTATCGATGAAGATGGTATAGAAGTAGTAAGGTGTTTAACTCGAGGTTCGAAATTACATATTATAGATTCAAAAGATAACATACTTGAAGAATATAATGTTCCTTATGGTGCTAATATTAATATAAAAGACAGTGATAAGATTAAGAAAGGTAATACTTTATTTTCATGGGATCCTTATACAGATCTAATCTTAGCTCGACAGTCTGGTATTATTAAGATGAAAGACTTCGTTGAAGGAGACACTTATCAAGAAGAAGCAGTAGATGGCGGTAAAAAACAAAAAGTAGTTACCGAATCAAAAGACAGAAGACTAAGTCCTCAAATTGAGATTTATAGCAAAGATGGAGATATCTTATCAGGTGGAACTATCTTGCCTGTAAAAGCGACATTAGTAGTAAATGACGGACAAGATGTTAGTCAGGGTCAGACTTTAGTTAAAATTCAAAAAGATGTTGGTAAATCTCGAGATATTACTGGTGGTCTGCCAAGGGTAGCGGAGTTATTTGAAGCAAGAAAGCCTGCAAATCCTGCTGTAGTTAGTGAAATTAACGGTACCGTAGAGTTTGGTGAAATTAAACGAGGCGTAAGAAAAGTGTCCGTGACACCTTCTAACGGTAAATCTGTTATTTATAAAATTCCATACGGAAAACACGTAGTAGTTCATGAAGGCGACTTTATCACAGCTGGAACTGCATTATGTGAAGGCGCGATTTCTCCTGCCGACATTCTTACAATTCTTGGTCCAAATGCTGTTAGAGAATATTTGGTCAATGAAATTCAAGAAGTTTATAGATTGCAAGGAGTAGGAATTAATGATAAACATATTGAAGTGATTGTTAATCAAATGATGAAAAAAGTTATCATTAACAGCCCAGGAGATACTTCATATCTTCCAGGTGAAAGATTAGATAAGTCTACTCTATTTAATGATAATGATTATATGAAGGGTATGGTTGTTATTGATGATTCTGGAGATTCAAATTTAGAAGTCGGTATTATGATTTCTCAAAATGAAGTAAAAGAGCTTAATAAAGAGTTTAAAACTCAAGATAAGACTCTAGTAAAATTTCATAAAGCACAATCAGCTACATTTCAACCAATCTTGATGGGAATTACTCAATCTTCCCTTAATACTACAAGTTTTATTTCTGCAGCTTCTTTCCAGGAAACAACAAGAGTATTAACAGATGCAGCGACCGCATCAAAGACAGATCACTTGTTAGGATTGAAAGAAAATGTTGCTTTAGGGCGATTAATCCCTGCTGGAACAGGATTTCCTGGCTTACAAAGTATTCAGCTTGAACAACAAGAAAATCAGGAAGAAGATCAGTAGATTTTCTTCTTGAAACTTCTTTAAACGTGTTCACAAAAATATATACTTTCTACGCGTTCGAGAAAACGTTTGATTCTTCCATCTTATAACAATATATTCCTCGGTACTTTTAAATTGATTAAAGGAAAAAATAATTTATGCCAACAGTAAACCAGTTGATTAGAAAGAGCAGAAAAAAGATTGTTAAAAAGTCTGCTAGTAGAGCTCTGGAGAATAGTCCTCAAAAAAGAGGGGTATGTACTCGAGTCTATACAACTACGCCTAAAAAGCCTAATTCCGCTTTAAGAAAAGTAGCTAGAGTTAGATTGACAAATGGTATAGAGGCAAATGCATATATTCCTGGAGAAGGTCACAACTTACAAGAACACTCAATTGTTTTAATAGAGGGAGGAAGAGTCAAGGATCTTCCCGGTGTTCGCTATCATATCGTACGTGGTTCATTAGATACTGCAGGTGTTAATGATAGAAAAACAAGTAGATCACGTTACGGAGCGAAGAAACCTAAAAGCTAAATATGAGAAGAAGAAGACCAGAAAAAAGATCTATTAATCCAGATCCAAAATTTAATGATTTACAAGTTTCAAAATTTATGAACTACTTGCTTGTAGGTGGAAAAAAAGGTATTGCTGAAAAAATTCTTTATGACGCATTTGATATTATAGAAGAAAAAAGTAGCAAAGACCCAGTGGAAGTATTTAAAAAAGCGTTAAATAATACTGCGCCACACGTTGAAGTAAAATCAAAAAGAATTGGTGGAGCTACTTATCAAGTACCTATCGAAGTTCCTAATAGAAGACAATTTTATTTAGCAGCTCATTGGATTATCGATGCTGCAAAAAATAAATCAGGTAGTCCTATGTCAAAGCGTTTAGCCGGAGAATTACTTTCTGCTTCAAATAATGAAGGAAATGCTATCAAGAAGAAAGAAGATACGCATCGTATGGCTGAAGCAAACAAAGCATTTGCACACTTCGGAAGAGCGAGATAATTATGTCTGCTGACTTAAAATCCGTAAGAAATATTGGAATTATGGCTCATGTAGATGCAGGTAAAACAACTCTAACAGAGAGAATGTTATACTATGCTGGAAAGACCCATAAAATTGGTGAAGTTCATGATGGCGCTGCTACTATGGACTGGATGGCTCAAGAGCAAGAAAGAGGTATTACTATTACTTCAGCCGCAACTACTTTTTATTGGGACAAAAATCGTGTTAATTTAATTGACACTCCTGGTCACGTTGATTTTACTATGGAAGTAGAAAGATCATTAAGAGTTCTTGATGGCGCTGTTGCAGTATTTTGTGCAGTTGCTGGAGTAGAACCTCAAAGTGAGACAGTTTGGAGACAGGCAACAAAATATAATGTACCTAGAATCGCATTTATTAATAAAATGGATAGAACCGGTGCAGATTTTTATAACGCAATAGATACTATGAAAAAACGTTTAGGCGCTAAACCACTACCTATTGCATTACCTATTGGTGAGGGTGAAACTTTTAGAGGGATTATAGACTTAACTACTATGAAAGCTATTGAATATAATGAAAGTAGCCAAGGTGCTGAATTTGAATATATTGATATTCCAGAAGAATTATTAGAAGATGCAAATAAGTGGAGAAATTTCTTAATTGAAGAAGTTGCTAGCTTTGAAGATGCATTAATGGAAAAATATTTAAATGAAGAAGAAATTTCTACTGAAGAAATTAAAGCAGCTCTTAAAAAAGGATGTCTAGAAAATGCTTTTGTACCTACTTTATGTGGTTCAGCCTTTAAGAATAAAGGAGTGCAGAGAGTTTTAGATGCAGTTATTGATTTTTTACCATCTCCTTTAGATGTAGAAAGTATCGAAGGATCTTCTGTTAATGACTCAGAAACAAAAATTATGATTAAGAACTCTACGGAGGGTGCATTCACGGCACTTGCATTTAAGATTGCTACTGATCCTTTTGTAGGTAAGCTTACATATATTAGAGTTTATTCTGGTACATTAAAGAAAGGATCTTTTTGTATTAATTCAAATACTGGAGACAAGCAAAGAATTTCAAGAATCCTACAAATGCATGCAAATAAAAGAGAAGAATTAGAAGAAGTAAAAGCTGGAGAAATTGTAGCAGTAATTGGTTTAAAAAATGTTCGAACCGGACATACCTTATCAGAAAAAGGTGATGTAGTGCTCGAATCTATGGAATTTCCAGAGCCAGTTGTTGCAGTTTCAATTGAACCTGTTTCAAAAAGCGATCAAGATCAGTTAGCAAAAGGAATGAATAAGCTAAGTGAAGAAGATCCTACTTTTAAAGTTAAGGTAGACAGCGAAACTGGTCAAACAGTCATATCGGGCATGGGAGAAGTTCACTTAGAAATTATTATTGATAGACTTAAAAGAGAATTTAATGTTAATGCTAATGTTGGAAAACCTCAAGTTTCATTTAGAGAAGCAATTCAAAAGTCTGTGGATAAAGTTGATGAAAAATTTGTTCGTCAATCTGGTGGTCGTGGTCAGTATGGTCATGTTGTTATCAATGTTAGGCCAACAGAACAAGGTGCTGGATATAAATTTATAAATAAGATTGTTGGTGGAGTGATTCCGAGAGAATATATTCCTGCAGTAGATGCTGGTATCCAAGAGCAATTAAAAAATGGTATACTACATGGATATCCTATTCCTGATGTTGAAGTAGAACTTGTTTATGGGTCTTACCACGATGTAGATTCTTCTGAAATTGCTTTCAAGGTAGCTGGTTCACGAGCAATTAGAACTGCTTGTAAGCAAGCAAGCCCAATATTGATGGAGCCAATTATGGCTGTAGAAGCAACTACTCCAGATGATTATCTCGGAGATGTAATTGGTGATATTAACTCTAGAAGAGGTAAAGTTGAAAGTATGGAGCAGCAAGGAGCGAACCAAAGTATTAAAGCTGCTGTGCCATTAAGTGAAATGTTCGGCTATGCAACAGATTTAAGGTCTCTATCTCAAGGTAGAGCAAATTTTCATATGGATTTTCAGCAATATGCTAAAGTTCCAGCATCAGTAGAAGAAAAATTAATGAAATCACAATCAAAAAATGGAGAAGCATCATAATGGCTAAAGATTTAATTAGAATATCTTTAAAAGCTTATGATCACAAGCTTTTAGATAAGTCTGCTGAAAAAATTATTAGAACGGCTAAGTCAACAGGTGCAATTATTTCTGGACCAATTCCTATGCCAACTAAGAGAACAGTATATACTGTATTGAGATCACCGTTTGTTAACAAAAAATCGCGTGAACAATTTCAAACAAAAGTACATAAAAGAATTGTAGATATTGTGAATTCTACTCCAAAAACTGTTGAATCTTTAATGAAAATAGACTTGCCGGCTGGTGTTGATATCGAGATTAGAGGATAAGTATGTACGGATTGATAGGTAAAAAAGTTAAAATGTCACAAATCTTTAATGATCAGGGTCATGTGGTTCCAGTTACTTTAGTAGAAGCTGGTCCATGTGTTGTATCTCAAATTAAGACCATCGACTCTGATGGATATAATTCTGTGCAATTAGCTTTTGGTAAGAAATCAAAAAGAAATACAAATAAACCTACAATAGGACACCTTAAAAAAGCAGATATTGATAGCGCTAAAGTTCTAGCTGAATTTGAATCGCTAGATACATTTGAATATAAACTAGGTCAAAAATTTGATTCTTCAATTTTTCATATTGGAGAAATTGTTGATGTGAGAGCAAAATCTAAAGGTAAAGGTTTTGCCGGAGTTATCAAGAGACATAATTTTGCTACACAAGACGCTACTCATGGTAATAAACATACTCAAAGAGCTCCAGGTTCTATCGGACAAGCATCTTGGCCTTCAAGAGTGTTTAAAGGAATGAAGATGGCAGGTAGAAAAGGTTCTGGTAATGTTACTGCACAAAACCTTGAGATTGTTGATATAGATAAAGAAAATAATTTATTATATGTTAAAGGAGCTATTCCTGGTGCAAATAACACACCAGTGTTTATCTTAAAAAAATGAAAATTAAATCAATAGATAGTAGTAAAGATTACAGCTTAAGTGATTCAGTATTTAAAGTGCCGATGAACGATCAGGTTGTTTATCAGTGTGTTATAGCAGAATTAACTAATGCTAGACAAGGAACTAGATCTACAAAAAATAGATCTGCAGTTTCTGGTGGTGGTAAAAAACCGTTTAAGCAAAAAGGCACAGGTAATGCTAGACAGGGAACCATTAGATCTCCTTTGAATAGAGGTGGTGGTGTTATTTTTGGTCCTAGTCCAACATATTATTTTAAAAAAGTAAATGCTAAGACAAAAAAATTAGCTTTTAAATGCGTTTTGTCGGAAAAGGTTAAAAATGACGCTTTAAAAGTGATTGATTCAATAGAATTAACAACAAATAAAACAAAAGATTTTGTTGGATTTTTAGAATCTAATAGTCTAGCTAATAAAAAGGTAACAATTGTAGTATCTGATGTGAATGATAATTTAAGATTAGCATCAAGAAATATTGAGCATATAAAAGTTGTAAAAGCATTATCATGTTCTGTGGCAGATTTAATGAATAATGATGCTTTGCTATTCGATGCCAGCGCATTGGCTTTGATGTCAGAAAGATTTGGAGATAAGAAATAATTATGAGTCATTTTTCACAAATTTTAATTCGTCCAATAGTGACAGAAAAAATGACATCTCTTCAAGAGTCTCAAAATAAGTACGCATTTGAAGTTCCTTTAGAGGTAAATAAAATTGAGATTAAGAAGGCTGTAGAAGAAAAATTTAAAGTTAAAGTCCTTAAAGTTGCTGTAAGCAATCGAAAAGGTAAGGCTAAGCAGATGACTGTAAAAAGTAATGGAAGAACAATTAGAACAAATGGATATACTAAACTAAAAAAGAGAGCTCTTGTAACACTCGTAGAGGGTTATAACATAGACTTATTTGGTGTGTAAATATAAATTATGGCAATAAGACAATTAAAACCAGTTACCCCAGCTTCAAGATTCACTTCTAAGCCAGATTTTTCTGAAATTACTGCTAGTAAGCCTGAAAAATCATTGGTCAGAAAATTAAATAAGACTGGCGGTAGAAATAATAGAGGTCGTATTACTTCTCGTAGAAGAGGTGGTGGCCATAAACGTAGCTATAGATTAATAGATTTTAAAAGAAACAAATTTAATATTGATGGTAAGGTAGCAACTATTGAGTACGATCCAAATAGAAGTGCATTTATTGCATTAATTCATTACGTGGATGGAGAAAAAAGATATATCGTACAACCACAAGGTTTAAAGGTTGGAGATGTGATAGTTTCTTCAGAAAAAGCAGAATTAAAAACTGGTAATGCTATGCAATTAAAAAATATTCCATCAGGTCAATTTGTACATAATATTGAATTAATTCCTGGTAAGGGAGCACAAATGGCTAGAAGCGCAGGAACATATGTTCAAATAATGGCTCATGACAAAAATTATGTAACATTAAAAATGCCATCTGGAGAAGTTAGAATGGTTCCAGATAAATGTTTAGCTACAATTGGCGTAGTTGGTAACAAGCAACATGAATTAGTACGTTCAGGTAAAGCAGGTCGATCAAGATGGCTTGGGAAACGTCCTAAAGTTAGAGGTGTAGCTATGAATCCTGTTGATCACCCTCATGGTGGTGGAGAAGGTAAGAGTTCAGGTGGAAGACATCCAGTGTCTCCTTGGGGTCAACCTACCAAAGGTTTCAAGACTAGAAAGAAAAAGAAAAAGTCAAATGCTCTAATAGTAAAAAGGAGAAATGATTAATGTCTAGATCTATTAGAAAAGGACCTCATATTGATGTCAAATTATTAAAAAAAGTCGACAAAATGAATGACTCAGCAAAGAAGGGCGCTATTAAAACATGGGCAAGAAATTCTGTAATTGTACCAGATTTTGTAGGACATACTTTTGCTATACATAATGGTAATAAATTTATACCTGTTTTTATAACAGAAAATATGGTTGGTCATAAACTAGGAGAATTTTCTCCTACAAGAACATTTAGAATGCATTCAGGAGATAGAAAGAAAAAATAATTATGGATATTACTTCAAGAACTAACACTATAAAGCATTCACCAAAAAAGCTAAGAAAAGTAGCTAATTGTGTGCGTGGGTTGAATGTAAACAAGGCGCTATCTTCTTTAAAGCATATGGATGAGAAAGGTGCACAAATTATTGAAAAAACACTATGTTCTGCCATTGCAAACGCTGGAAATACAGATAATTTTGACAAAGATATGAATGAGGTTACAATAAAAATTATTACCGTAGACGAAGGTCCATCACAAAAAAGATTTAGAGCGAGAGCTCAAGGTAGAGCAAATAAGATTATAAAGAGAACAAGTCACTTAAAAATAGTTATAGGATAATTAATGGGACAGAAAACACATCCAGTAGGTTTAAGATTACAGCTCACTAAGAATTGGAGCTCTAATTGGTTTCCAAAGAAAAATGCTTATGCGACTGATCTTGCACAAGACATTAAATTAAGAAAATATTTAAAAAAGAGATTACAAGATGCTTCAGTTGCAGCAGTTAATATTGAAAGAACTTCACAAGCAATTACGGTTACTATCCATACGGCTAGACCTGGTATTGTTATTGGTAGAGGAGGAGAAGAAGTTTCAAGGCTTAAAAAAGAAGTTTCAAAACTGTGTAACACAGATGATATTCATTTGAATATAAGCGAAGTAAAGAGACCTGAATTAAACGCAGAATTAGTAGGTCAAAATATTGCCAATCAATTAATAAAGAAAATGGCTTACAGAAGAGTGATGAATAAAACTATGCAATCTACTATGAGAATGGGAGCCGAGGGCATTAGAGTTAATGTCGCTGGAAGATTAGGTGGAAGTGAAATCGCTAGATCTGAAAGATTTATGGATGGTAGAGTTCCATTACATACTCTTAGAGCAGATATTGACTATGCGCTAGTAGAAGCTCATACAACATATGGTATCATAGGAATTAAAGTTTGGATTTGTAATGGATTTTCAAAGGCTAAAAAATAATGTTAGAACCTAAAAAAATTAAATATAGAAAAGTCCATAGAGGCAATCGAAAAGGCATGGCAAAAGGTGGTACTGAAGTAAGCTTTGGTAGTTATGGCTTGAAAGCAATGGAACCAGGTTGGGTTACAGCCAGACAAATTGAAGCTACTAGAATTTCAATATCTAGGCGAGTAAGAAAATTAGGTAGAATGTGGATTAGAATTTTTCCAGATAAGCCAATTACAAAAAAGCCAATGGAGACAAGAATGGGTAAAGGAAAAGGATCTCCAGAATATTGGGTAGCGAATGTAAAACCTGGTAGAGTTTTATTTGAAGTAGAAGGTATTCCTAAGGAAGTAGCTCAGGAAGCATTTAGAATTGCTGGAAATAAACTAGCAATCAAAACAAAATTAGTTTCAAAAAGAGGATTAGATGAAGGTTAACGACTTAAGAAAATTGTCTGATAAAGATTTATTGTCACGCTTAACTGACAATAGAGAAAGTTTGCAGAAATATCGCTTTCAAAAATCAATTCAACAATTAGAAGATTATAAAGTATTGTCTGACTTGAGAAAAGAGAATGCTAGAATTAATACTATATTAAAAGAAAAAACCTTAGATAAGGGAAATATTGATGGATAGAAATACACAAAAATTAGTAGGTACTGTTGTTTCTGACGCTATGGATAAAACTGTAGTAGTTAGCGTGGAAAGGCTTGTGAAGCATAAGCTTTATAAAAAGTATATGAAAAAATCAAAGAAATATTATGCTCATGATGAAAATAATACTTTTAAAAAAGGCGATACAGTAGAGCTTCTAGCAAGTAGACCTTTAAGTAAGTTAAAAAGATGGCGTACATCTAAATTAATTAAGAATGGAAATAAATAGTGGTACAAGCAGAAACAAGATTAAAAGTAGCCGACAACTCTGGAGCAAAAATAGTACAATGCTTTAAGGTTCTAGGTGGATCAAAAAAGAGATATGCTAGTATCGGAGATATTATTGTAGTAGCTGTTAAATCTTCTACTCCTGGTGGAATGGTTAAAAAAGGAGAAGTTGCTCGAGCTGTAGTAGTTAGAGTCAAGAAAGAAGTAAGAAGAAGAGATGGGTCTTATATCAGATTTGATGATAATGCCGCAGTTATTTTAAATGCTCAGAATGAACCAAAAGGCACTAGAATATTTGGTCCAGTAGCAAGAGAATTAAGAGAAGGTGGTTATATGAAAATTATTTCAATGGCACCGGAGGTTTTATAATGAAAATTAAGAAAAATATGATGGTAAAAGTAGTAGCTGGAAACTTTAAGGGACTTTCAGGTAAAGTACTTAAGGTTATACCTGAAACTCAAAGAGCTTATGTTGAGGGAGTTGCTTTAACAAAAAGAACCCTAAAACCTTCTCAAGAAAATCCAAAAGGCGGATTTACAGAAAGAGAAAGATCTATACATGTTTCAAATTTAATGGCTTTAGAGAGCAATAAAGCTTCTAGAATTGGATTTAAAGTATTGGAAGATAAATCAAAAGTAAGGGTTTCAAAAAGATCTGGTAAGGAATTAGGTTAAGATTCATGGCGACAAATTATAAGAAAAAATATTTAGATGAAGTTAGACCTCACTTAATGAAGGCTTTCAATTTAAGTACTGTTATGCAAGTGCCTAAGATTGAAAAAATTACATTAAATATTGGTTTAGGTAACGCAAAAGAAAACAAGAAAGCTTTGCAATCAGCTCTCGATGAATTAATGTTGATTACTGGTCAAAAACCAGTTATTACAAAAGCAAAAAAAGATGTTTCTAATTTCAAGATTAGAAAAGGATTTCCAGTTGGATGTAAGGTTACTTTACGTAGAGAATATATGTACGAATTTTTAGAAAGATTGTGTGCAGTTGCCCTTCCAAGAACAAGAGATTTCAGAGGGTTATCGAATAAGTCATTTGACGGACAAGGTAACTATAGTTTTGGAATTAAAGAGCAAATTGTATTCGCAGAAATTGACTATGATAAGGTTGATTCTATTACAGGTATGGATGTCATTATTACCACATCGGCTGATAACGATGAAATATCTTATGAGTTATTAAAATCTATGGGACTCCCAATTAGAGAGAAAAAAGTATTAACAGATAATAATTTAGACAAGGAAAATAATGGCTAAAAAATCTAAAGTTGTAAGAGAGAATCACTTAATGAAAAAAGTTGAAAAATACCATGCTCTAAGAACAGAGTTGAGAGGTTTAATTAAAAACATTAACACTCCAGAAGATGAAAAAATGAAAGCTATAGAGAGGCTTCAAAAGCTTCCTAGAAGCTCAAGTCGCACTCGTTTAACAAACAGATGTGCAGTTTCTGGAAGACCAACAGGGTATATGAGAAAATTTGGTTTATCAAGAATAACTTTTAGAGAATTAGCGTTAAAAGGTGAACTGCCTGGCGTAACTAAGGCCAGTTGGTAAGGAGAACATTTTATGTCAATGACAGATCCAATAGCAGATTTTTGTACAAGAATAAGAAATGGCTATTCATCTCAAAAGAGATGGGTGGACGTACCTTCTTCGCTGTTGAAAAAAAGAATAGCAGTTGTATTGAAAGAAGAAGGATATATCGATAATGTTGTTTTTGTGAGTAAGGAAGATAAGAAAGAAGATATTAGAGTATTTTTAAGATATCATAATGAATCTCCAGCAATTACAACAATTGAAAAAATTAGTAAACCTGGAAAAAGAGTTTATGTGGCATCAGACGAAATTCCTAGAGTATTGAATGGATTGGGAATCAGTGTAATCTCATCTTCAAAAGGTGTAATTAGTAATAAAGTAGCAAGAGAATTAAAAGTTGGAGGAGAGTTGCTTTGCAACGTTTGGTAATATGTCAAGGATAGGAAATAACGTAATTACAATACCAGAGGGTGTAAAAGTGAAAAATAGTACTCAGCACCTATCAGTAAACGGACCCAAAGGTCAATTATCGGTTGATATTTGTGAGGAAGTAACAGTAAAAATTGAAGATAATGGCATATCTGTATCAAGAAATGCAGAAGATAAAGTTTCAAGATCTATGCATGGTACAACTAGACAATTAATTTTTAATGCTATTGAAGGAGTTACAAACGGGTTTTCTAAACATTTAGAAATCGTAGGGGTTGGTTATAATGCTAAATCTCAAAACAATAGAGTGATTTTACAGTTAGGTTTTTCTCACGATATTATCTTTGATTTACCTGAAGGTATTGAAGCAATTTCTGACGGTAAAAAAGGTGAAAAATTGGAGATTAAGGGTATAAATAAACAAGTTGTAGGTCAAGTAGCTGCAAAAATAAGATCTCTAAGAAAGCCTGAACCTTACAAAGGAAAAGGAATTAGATATAAAGATGAATATGTTCGTTCAAAACAAGGTAAAACTGTTGGAGGGGGCGACTAAATGAAAAAGTTAAAATTAAAAAAAGAACAATACTTAAGAAGAAGAAAAAGATCAAAAAAACCTTTTCCAGTAAAAGGTGAGTATAGGTTGTGTGTTTATAAGAGCGCTAGGCATATAGAAGCACAAATTATTGATGATTTTAATCAGACTACTTTAGTAGCTGCTTCTTCAAAAGAAAAGGCTTATGCAAAAGAGAAGGGTAATAAAACTGAATTAGCATCACTTGTTGGAAAGTCTTTATCTGAGAGAGCAAAAGTTAAAAAAGTTAAAAAAGTATACTTTGATAGAAACGGTTTTAGATATCATGGAAGAGTGAAATCTTTTGCTGAAGCTTCTAGAAAAGGTGGACTAGAATTTTAAAATTGGAGAATAAATGAGTATGATTAATTATTCAGAACTGGACTTAAAAGAAGAATCCGTTATAAGAATTAACAGGGTTGCAAAAGTTAATTCTCGCGGAAAAAGATTCAGCTTTTCAACTTTGGTTGTTATTGGAGACGGTAAAAATCATGTTGGCATTGGACAAGGAAAAGCTAATGAAGTGGTTGTATCAATCACTAAAGCTAAGGATGATGCAAAGCAGAATCTAGTTAAGGTTCCTGTTTATAATTATACTATTCCTCATGAGATTATAGGTAAACATGGTGCAAGTAGAGTGTTGCTAAAACCAGCTCCATTCGGAACAGGTATTATAGCCGGTGCTGGAGTAAGATTGATTATGGAGCAAGTTGGTATCAACAATATTTACTCAAAAGTCCTAGGATCACATAACCCTATGAATGTTGCTAAAGCTGTAATGAATGCTTTAACAAGTTTGCAGGATGTTAGAGTTGTTGCTAAGAAAAGAGGGAAAACACCACAAACATTATTCGAGATTTAAAAAATGGCTAAAAAACAAATTAAAATTACACAAATCAAAAGTAGAATTGGCTATTCAAAAAAAGCTAAAGCTACTCTTGATGCATTAGGTCTTAGAAAAATGAATAAAACAGTTGTTCTAGATTTAAACGATGCAATAAATGGAATGGTAAAAAAGATAGACTATCTAGTTAAGGTTGAGGAAGTAAAATAATGAAATTAGTAAAACCTATTAAAGCTACAAAGAACTCGAAAAGAGTTGGTAGAGGACCCGGTTCCGGTTTAGGTAAAACTGCCGGAAGAGGCCATAATGGAGCAGGATCAAGAAGTGGTCATAAGCACAGATATTGGTTTGAAGGAGGTCAAGTACCTCTTCATAGAAGAGTTCCAACAAGAGGATTTAATAATTCCAATTTTGCAAAGTCATATGAAATTGTAAATCTTTCTCAAATTGCTAAAATTAAATCAAAGAAAATTGATTCTGAGGTTTTATTGGAAAAAGGATTAATCTCTTCTAACTTTGTTGCTGTAAAAATTCTTGGTAACGGAGATATTGATAAAGCTTACAATGTTACTGCATCAGCATTTAGTGCCTCTGCAGTTAAAAAGATTGAAGAAGCAGGCGGAAAGGTTACTGTTCAGTGATTGAAAAATTGAGAAATATTTTTGCTATTCCTGAACTTAGAAGCAAAATATTATTTACTCTAGGAATCTTAATGATTGTTAGATTAGGTGCTCAGGTACCTATTCCTGGTATTGACCCTGAAGCTCTTCGCCAGACAATGGAGTCTCTAAATGACACTTTCTTTGGATTGTTTAATATGTTTACTGGAGGAGCATTTGGTCAAGCAGCTGTATTTGGATTAGGAATTATGCCATATATATCAGTTTCAATTGTTGTGCAGATACTTCAAACTACTCTTCCATATTTTCAAAGATTAGCACAAGAGGGTGAAAGCGGAAGAGCTAAGATTAATCAAATTATTAGATATGGTACGGTAATTCTGGCTCTTGTTCAATCTATCGGTATTGCTTTTTTATTAGAAAGTTATGGTATTGTATTAGATCCAGGTTTTGCCTTTAGATTTACTGCAGTAGTTTCTATAACAACAGGTACAATGTTATTACTTTGGCTTGGTGAAAAAATTACAGAACATGGTATAGGTAATGGTATATCACTTGTTATTATGGTTGGAATTTTAGCAGCATTTCCGAATGTTGTTTTATCTGAGATTTCATATTTCCAGCAAGGTGTAAGAGGTATTCTATCAGAACTTTCTCTTGCAATTTTATTCTTCTTTTTAGTTATGTTAATTATACTCATACAGCAAGGCCTGAGAAAAGTACCTGTGCAGTATGCTAGAAGAATTGTTGGAAGAAAAGTTTATGGAGGACAATCTACCTATCTTCCTTTAAAAATTAATACAGCAGGAGTTATACCTATTATATTTGCGCAATCTATATTGCTAATTCCTGGCACGATTGCAACCTTTATGGGTCAAGATGCGACTCAGTCTAATTTTATGTCTTGGTTTGCAATGGATCATTGGTTTTCAAATGTATGTTTTGCATTGTTGATTGTATTTTTTACTTATTTTTACACTGCATTACAATTTGACCCAAATCAAGTAGCTTCTACTTTGAAGCAACAGGGAGGATTTATTCCCGGAGTGAAGCCAGGAAAAAAGACAGCACAATTTATAGAAAACATTCTTACTAGAGTGACACTTCCAGGCGCATGCTTTCTTGGATTTATTGCTTTGATGCCATACTTCTTACAACAATTAGTTGGTTTAGATTATAGTTATGCTTCATTTTTTGGAGGAACTAGTCTATTGATTATCGTTGGCGTTGGATTAGATACTTTGAGTCAAGTGGAAACACACTTATTATCTAGGCATTATGATGGATTTCTTTCAAAAGGTAAAGTTAGAGGAAGAAGATAGTGGTTGATTTAAATAATACAAATCAGGTATCTCAAATGACTGAGAGTTGTCAGATTTTATCTGATACGCTCAATATGATTGAAAGTCATGTTAAGCCAGGTCAATCCGTTGTCGAGTTAGATAGATTGGCAGAAGAGTATATTCTATCTAGAGATGCTAAACCTGCATTTAAGGGTTATAATAACTTCCCTTCAACTTTAACAGTGTCAATTGATGATGAAGTAGTGCATGGTATACCAAAAGATGTCGTTCTAGAAGAAGGTCAGATTGTAGGTATAGATTGTGGAGTATTAAAGAATAACTATTATAGCGATTCAGCAAGAACGCTAGCTGTTGGAAAAATTTCAAAAGAAAAACAATTATTATTAAGTATTACAAAAGAAGCATTAGATATAGGAATCAGCAAGGCAGTGGTAGGAAATCGCATATTTGATATTAGCGACGCAATACAAAAGCATGTAGAGTCAAAAGGTTATTCAATAGTGAGAGAGCTAGTAGGGCATGGAATTGGTACTCAATTACATCTTGAGCCACAAGTTCCTAATTTTTCTACTCCTAGAAGCGCTGATCATGATATCGAGTTAAAAGAAGGTATGTGTTTAGCAATTGAACCTATGGTAAACTTAGGATCAAGATATATTAAAACCGACTCAGATGGATGGACAATTAGGACGCAAGATGGACAGCCAAGTGCACACTTTGAACATTCAATTCTTATTACTAAGTTGCAACCCAGAATTTTAACATAATGGCAAAACAAGAATCAATAGAAGTAGAGGGAGTAATTAAAGAGGCTTTACCCGGTGCTAGGTTTAGAGTGATTATTAACTTAGGCGGTAAAGATCATGAAGTACTTGCTCACGTAAGCGGAAAAATGCGTATGCATTTTATTAAAATGCTACCTGGAGATAAGGTTGATTTACAATTATCTCCCTATGATTTAAACAGAGGAAGAATTACCTTTAGGCAATAATTATGAAAGTTAGAGCATCAGTAAAGAAAAGAACACGTGATTGCGTTATTGTACGTCGAAAAGGACGTGTTTACGTTATCAATAAAAAGAACCCTAGATTTAAGCAGAGGCAAGGATAATGGCTAGAATAGCAGGTGTAGATATACCCAAAGATAAGAAAGTTTCATATTCGTTGCGTTATGTTCATGGTATTGGACTTAACACTGCAATGAAAGTATGTGAATTAGCAAAAGTAGATCCAAATGTAAGAGTTACTGATTTAAGCTCTAAAGATGAAGATGCAATTAGAAAAGTAATTGTAGACTTAAGATTATTGATTGAGGGTGAATTAAGAAGTGAAAATTTAAGAAATGTTAAAAGACTACAAGATATTGGTAGTTATAGGGGAGTAAGACATAGAAAATCTCTTCCAGTAAGAGGCCAAAGAACAAAAACTAATTCTAGAACAAAAAGAAGTGGAAGAAAACAAACAATGTCACTTAAGAAGGCAGCATAGTATATGGAAACAAGAACTAGATCAAAAAAGAATAAGAAAAAGATAAACCCAAACGGTATTGTTCACATCAAGGCGACGTTCAATAATACGAATATCACCATATCTGATGAAAATGGAAATGTTATTGCTTGGGCTACTGCAGGTAAAGCAGGGTTTAAAGGTTCTAGAAAAAATACAGCATATGCAGCTACTATAGCTTCAGAGAAAGTAGCTAGTGAAGTAGTAAGTATGGGTATGGCAAGAGTATCCGTTAGAGTTAAGGGTCCTGGAGCAGGTAGAGAATCAGCTATCAGAGCATTATCTGGTGCTGGCTTACAAGTAACGTCAATAGCAGATGTGACACCATTGCCTCATAATGGATGTCGACCTAAAAAACAAAGAAGAGTTTAAAAAATATGGCAAAATTAAATACACCTAAAGGTAAATTAGTTAGAAAGCTTGGAGTTAATATTTTTGGTAATCCTAAGTTCGATAGATTATTATCAAAAAAAGGATATAGACCTGGCCAGCATGGAAAAATGGGTAAACGTCCTTCAACTTACTCTCTGCAATTGCAAGAAAAACAAAAAATTAAATTCACATACGGTATGCTAGAAAAACAATTTAGAACTTATTTCAAAAAAGCCTCACAGATGAAAGGTGAAGCTGGATTCAATCTATTGGTTTTGCTTGAATCTAGATTAGATAATGTGGTTTACAAACTTGGCTTTGGTCCTACAAGATCAGCAGCAAGACAGCTTGTTAGTCATGCGCATTTTATGGTTAATGGTGGTAAGGTTAATATTGCATCTTATCGTTTAAAGCCTGGCGACGTTGTACAAGTCAGAGCTAAAAGTAAGAAATTAGATATTATATTAAATTCTATGAAAATGATTAAAGGCGATTTGAGTGTTTCTTGGCTTTCTGTTGATAAAGCTAAAATGGAAGGAACATTTGTTAATTATCCAGAGAGAGATGAAATTGATTTAACTATGAATGAACAATTAGTTGTTGAATACTATTCAAGATAAAGGAAAAAAAATGAGCAATGATTTAAAATTTAAGATTTCACATAAAATAATTGAGGACAATTCAAGCAACTTTCTTATCAAGCCACTTGAAAGAGGCTATGGAATAACTGTTGGAAATTCTTTAAGAAGAGCTTTATTAACTGCAGTGCCCGGCGCAGCTATTACAAATGTCAAGATTGAAGGTGCTTTGCATGAATTTTCAAGTCTTGATGGAATAAAAGAAGATATTGCTGATGTAATTATGAATTTAAAAGGAGTAAGGTTTCACTTATTTGAAAGTTCAGTCGAGCCTATTTTCTTAAAAATTAAAGGTAAAAAAACATTTACAGCAGCGGATATTCAAGCTGTAAGTGACGATTTCACAATCTTAAATCCTGATCATTATATTACAGATATTTCAAAGGGAACCACCCTTGAATTAGAATTAAGATTAGGAATTGGTAAGGGGTATAAATCTAGCGAAGAAAATAAGCTAAATAATTCACCTGTTGGAATGATACCAATTGATAGTATTTTTAATCCTGTTACACAGGTAGCATTTAATGTTTCTCCATTACCTGGAGCAAAAGAAGATTTAGAAATGCTGTCTTTAGATGTTAAAACAGATGGATCTATCAGTCCTATTGATGCAGTTAGTTATTGTTCTTCTGTTCTTTCTGAACATTATAATATTATTAACTCTATTAGCAATCCTTCTGTATTAGAAATTGATAAACCTGTTAGTGAGGAAATTCTACAGATTCGTAAACTTCTTGGATCTTCAATTGATGAAATGGAATTGTCAGTAAGAAGTCACAACTGTTTAGAAGCTGCTGGAATCACTCTAATTGGTGAATTGGTAGACAAAGACGAAGCAGAGATGCTTGATTATAAAAACTTTGGCCGTAAATCACTTAATGAGTTGATTGAAAAGCTTGAAACTATGGGTCTAAAATTCGGAATGGATACTAGTCCTTATGTGGAAGATGAAGTATAAATGAGAAAAAGAATATCAGCTAGAAAGTTTGGTAAGTCTACTGCTCATAGAAAAGCAATGATGTCTAATATGGCAAGCTCATTAATTGAGCATAAACGTATTAAAACTACACATCAAAAAGCTTTAGAGCTGAGAAAGTTTATTGAACCGATGATCACTAAAGCTAAAGAAAAAACTGTTCATAATAGAAGAGCAGTGCTGAAGAAAATTCATAACTCAGATGCCGTAAAAACTTTATTTGATGTTATTGCTCCAGTTTATACAGATAGACCGGGTGGATATACTCGCATTATTAAGCTTGGTACTAGAACAAACGATGCAGCTAAAATCTCTTTAATTGAATTTGTAGACAAGGCTCAATTCAAAGTCGATGAAGTAGTTCCTGTTGAGCTAGAAGAAGCACCAAAAGAAGATAGTTAAATTTCTCTTATTATCTTTTTTAAGTACTTTTCATCTATTTGATCAAAATCATCTAATTCTTTTGAATCAATATCAAGAACATACTCTTTGTTGTTTTTAGTGAATGGTATAGCAATCTCAGATTTACTATTCATATCACATATGATATGATTTTTAAACTTGGTTACATCACCTACAATTAAAACACTTTTTTTTGTTAGGGATTGCCCACATACACCATTCATGTCAATTGGACTGCAAGGTATGTTGTCTGAATAATATTCTGATATCTCTAATTGAGTTTCTTTTTTTATATAAAGACCACAAAAAATCCAATCTTCAAATTCATTGTATAGGTATTTAATAATATTATCGACTTTATTTTTCTTATTTAAAGAATTAAAGAATTGAATTGATTTTTGGTATTTTTTTTCTTTTACATTAGATTGAGTGATATTCATGATTAAAAATAACAAATATTCTAAAGATACAATAATAGTTTCTGGGATGCCTAGAACTGCTACGACGATAGTTGGTAGGCTTATATCGTATAAAATGCCTTATAGTACCATTTATGAGCCATTTAATATATCTCAAGGCTTGAAATCGGTAGATATTAATTATCTTATCCCAAACTCTAATATCAGTGAGTATAATTTTGATAAAATTTTTAACGGTCTATTAAATTTAGATGGACAATTTAGATTGGGTGTGAAGCTTAATGACTCATCATTAAAAAAAATAATCAAATATATTATTGGAAATGAATCATCTATTTCTTTCAAGAAGGCAAAATATGTTTCTAGAAAAAGAGGTTTAATCCTAAAAGATCCATTTTTACTATTTGCCTCTAAGTATATAGCTAAGAATCATAAGGTGATTATGTGTGAAAGACCGCTACTTCCTTTGGCGGGGAGCTTTAAAAGGATGTCTTGGTCATTTGATGAATATAGTCGATTGCTAAAAGATTTCAATATTATTGATATCGATATTCAAAAACCTAATCAGTTTAATAATGGTAATATTTCACCTTTTGTAATCGGAGCGATACAGTTTTTTTATCTTTACTCTGTATTTAAGAGGAACCTTCTAAATGATGATAATATCTACATGTTTGATCAAAATGAATTATCTGTTAATCCCAATCAGTCAATTATGTCATTATTCGATTGGCTAAATATAGATTATTCAAAAAATGATATAGATAAAATAGTAATAAATATTTCAGGTTCATCTAAAAA
>JABHGE010000033.1:0-4588 GCA_018672235.1 Fidelibacterota bacterium
CTCGACATGTAGAGGGTCGGGAGTTCGAATCTCTCATCGCCCACTCATCGATAAATGTTTCAATACGACGACAAAAGGGGTTACTTAGGTAACCCCTTTGTATTTTATGGTGTTGCGTGAAGTTGCATCAAAAGGTATAAAAAGGGTATAAACAGGGTATAAAACGGGTGTAAAAACTCAACCAAAATTCTCAACCTAAACAAGATATCGGGCGGGGTAGGGTACATATATATAAGACACACACAATCTTGGATAATTTTTGTAAGTTTTCTTATGAATCAAATATAGAATAAGTCTCTTCTAAAATCAAAAACATCTAGGATTATACTTGCTATAGCTCATCAATAGTATATAGATTCTAATTAGGTAGCCAACTAAAAATAACTAACTAAGGAGATATGCTCTATGTATCTAAAGCAATTAGACATCAAACTTGATAAGTTTCATCTACTGAAACATCCATTTTATGTAGCATGGAATAACGGAGAATTAACACAGGAAATTTTACAAGATTATGCTGAGCAATATTATCAGCATATTAAAGCATTTCCACGCTATATCAGTGCAACACATTCACTTTGTGAAGATATTGAGCAGCGTAAAATCTTATTAGATAATCTCAGCGATGAAGAAGATTTTGAGAAAGATCATCCAATGTTATGGAAGCAATTTGCGGTAGCTGTAGGATCAGATGCATCCACGCTTGAAACAGTCAAAGAAGCAGGATACACAGAAGATATGATTACAAACTTTTTTAGACTTGCAAGGTCTAGTTATGCAGAAGGATTGGGCGCTTTATATGCTTATGAACGTCAAGTGCCAGAGATTGCAGACACTAAGATCAAAGGATTGGTAGATCACTACAATGTTTCATCTGAAGAAGGCTTAGAGTACTTCGTAGTACATAAAGATGCTGATGTAGAACATCGTGAGCAAAGCGCTATGTTGATGAACCAGTTGTCTGATGATGATAGGAAGCTTGCAGAAGCAGCAGGAATGTCTACAGCGCATGTGTTGTGGGGATTTTTATCAGGTCTTTGTGAGAAATATAATATTCCAAACGAAAGGAATTAATTATGAGATATCTATTAGCTTTTTTATTTATGATTTCATCAACAGTAATCGCACAAGAAGTTGAGCAAGCAGCTTCCTCAAAATCTGGATGGGGAGTCTATGGTGGATATCAGTCCATGCAAATTTCAGGTATAGAAGACGATGCGTCTGATGAAGAGCTTGAAATGTTTGAAACTGAGAGGTTGGGATCGTTTTATATTGGAATATGGAAAAATACGGACTGGAAAATTGGTTCGTTACCAATAACTGTTGGTGCCGAATTAGGACATCGAGGAACTAAAACCACAGCTGATCTTGAATTTCCAGATGGAGCAACTGCAGATCTTTCAGTTGATATACTAATCACCTATCTTGATTTATGGGCATCAGCAAATTATGCTATGTCAGATAAGTTTAATTTGTGGATTGGTCCTATGTTTGGAATTCATCTAGACGATAAAATCAAAATTATGGGTATTGATATTACTCAGGGCGAAGGAGCTGATTTTGAATCTATTGTTGAAAATGATTTTGGAATTGTTCTTGGTGCTGGTTACTCAATTAGTGAAAAAGTAAGCATGAACGCTGGCTTATATCGTGGATTAAAAGATCATGATGGAGGAAAGTTTAATAACTTATTTTTAGATATTGGCTATAGCTTCTAGTTAGAGTTTCTTTAAGGAAGAAGAAATTTTATTTGATTGCTTTATTATCGAACTCCAATCTATGGTAGAGGAGAGGTCTACGCCTTTTGTTTTTGCCAGAAAAATACACCAGACTTTTATAAATTCTGATGAAGGATAGAGGTATTTTATTCTTTTATCGCTTTGGTCGCTTTGCAAATGGAGATATCCTCGTTTTTTTCCTAGAGCAACATAATTAACAAAGGATGATTTTGATCCATAGTCTGGACTTAATTGGTTGTAAATCTTAGATGAAGTTATCTTTTCTTCAGATAGGTAGTGATACATGATGAATGTCGTTGCGATTCTCGATGTAATAGTGCTTAGAAAAAATTTGATAAGATGAGATTTTTCTTTATCGTTAAAGCTTTGTGTCATAGCATCAAATACATTCGATGCTTGTTCTGCAAAATCTTTTTTCGTCTTAAGTGCCAAATTCGCCTCCTGAGCGCATTAGTGCCATAATCACAAAAACTAAATATTATATGGAGCGATATTAAGTCTCAATAACAATTTAGTATGATAAATGATTATTGTAAAGCTCCCTTTACTTATATTTCTTTTAAAATGATATGATACAACGATATAGTCTCAAGTTTTCATTTATTTGAAATACAGTTAAAAATCATTATCTTGCGTTCAATAAAATGAAAATAAACGATATAAAAAAGACAATTACTATTGTTAATGACTACCCTATTAAAGGGATAGTATTTAAAGATATTACTACTCTGTTAGAAAATCCTATAGCTTTTAAAGCCACAGTTGATTTGATGATAAAGAGAATTGCTCATTTAGAGTTTGATAAAGTAGTAGGGGTGGAATCCAGAGGTTTCTTCTGGTGTGCACCAATTGCTTACGCACTATCAAAGTCATTTGTTTTGGCGAGAAAGCCAGGTAAGCTTCCTAGGGAAGCTGCAGAAAAGCATTTCACGCTAGAGTATGGCACAAATAGTGTTCACATTCACAAGGATGCAATACAGCCTGGAGATAGGGTGTTAGTAGTGGACGACTTAATTGCTACGGGTGGTACTGCAACTGCAACAGCAGATTTATGTAGAGAGCTTGGAGCAACCGATATTCATACATTATGCTTAATAGATTTGCCACATTTAGGTGGATCTAAAATGCTTGCAGAAAAGTATGGTGAAGTAATTACGTTAATTGATTACTAGTTAGTCTTTTTCAAACATAGTAGCAAATTGGATAAACTTTAAATAGTTTCCAGAAATACTTAATTTGCCAGAAGTTATGGCATTTTTTGCATCCCCTATGCCCAAAATAATACCTTTCCATGTTGAGCTATCTACCGTTACTGTAATTTGGGGATTAATTGGTATGTCGTGTATAACCTCAGCAATATTATTGCGAATGATGATACCAAATTTATTTCCAGTATCGCTCATATGAAATCCAACTGTTATAAATTTATTATTAGCTTTATCAGGATTTAATCTTGGAGGCATTGCTTCAAAAATAGTTTCTATAGGAATCTGACGAATTTGATCTTCTGTTAGATTGAAAGTTAAATCTGGAGTAATTTTTCCTTTGATTTCATATGCTTCAGATAAATAATAATTTCTAGCAATAGGATTGGTTTCTTGGCTGGAAAGTTCTTCAAGTGATTGTGCATAAAGATTTTTAATCTCACTATCGTTCGGAAAATTAATAACACCTACTTGGCTTAATTCAGCTGCCCATTGAAATTCTCCATTTTGGATAGCTTCATCTATCAATGAGATTAAATTGGCTTTAGATCCAATAATTTCCAATAATTTCTTACTACGTTTTTTTGTTGATAGAGGTTCCAAATTAACTGCTTTTCCATCGAAGAATCCTAGATATCCATTATAGACATTTCGAATACTCCAAGAGACTTTACCATACTGTTCTCGTAAATCAAAATTTTCCTTAAAGAATTGTGGGTATTCAAATTCTTCTACAAGTTCATCGGGTGTTTTTCCTTTATTTGCACCTCTAATTGCATAGTCATGAACATATTGAATAGCATCACGATAAATGGTTAGGCGATCTTGAACTTCTTGCTTATTTGACAAATAAGGTCCGTGAGAACTAACCAAGTATGTTGGATTGTATGCACGCATTTCATCCACAGATTTATACCATTTGTAAGTATCGCGATATGATGTTCCTCTTATGGTGTAGAGATTCGGAAAGCGCATATAGTAATTATCGCCGGAGAATACAATTTCTTTGTCTTTATAATAAATAATAATTTGATCATCAGTTTCACCTGGAGAATGCACTACTTCTAATGTAACTCCAGCAATAGTAAGGATATTTTTTTTGCCTTCTAGTAAAACCGTAGGATACACAACGGGAGGTTGTTCAAAGTCAAAATCTAATGTAAACCCTAGTCCATGTCCTCTCTGTAATTCTTTCGGAAGAAAAAATCCAAATTGCTTCATTCCTCTTTGTGTCAGAATAGGTTTTAATAAGTTGTTTTGATCGTAGAATCCTTTCTTGAAGGTTTCATGGGCATACACCTCTGTGTTATCGTCAACAAAAGGAAAAGCTCCCCTCCAATGGTCTACATGAGAGTGAGTATAAAAAATAGCTTCAATTGGTTGATCAGAGATCTCTTCAAATCGTTCTCGAATTTCTGCTGCTAATATATCGCTTTCGGTAACATCAATAATGATATTACCACCATCCCCAATAATTAAGATAGAATTTGCTAAGCCATATCCGATAGCCACATAAACATTATCTACTATTTGGTAAATATTTTTTTCAAAATAATAGTCATCATCTACACTAATTTGATTGTCAAATTCCTGAGAGGGTTGTAGGGTTTCTTTTTCTGTTTTGGAACAATTAAGTACAATTAA